>QKFE01000104.1 GCA_003252225.1 Kiritimatiellales bacterium
TCGAGGTTTTTATACTGGAGATTCTGCGTATCTTTATAAAGCGTCTTCATCTCTTTGAGCACCTCGCGGTCGTGCCCGGATTCGGCCTCTTTCATCCGGGCGAGAGCGTCGGCGGCGGCCGGGGATGCTTCGGCAGCAAATGCGAGCACCTGTTCCGGGGACAATCCCTGCTGGAGCTTCAGCTTCACCAATTCCATCAGCTGCTGGCGCTGCTGCGGGTCTTCTACGTCGGCCAGCAACTGGAGGTCGTTCAACCCGTTGCGGCGTTTGGCATCGCGGTCTTTTGCGTCTGCATGGATATCGTTCTTTTCGCGGCGCCATTTTAATGCCTGTTCCGTTTCGGCAGCTTCCTGACCAAAGGTCGCCGAGCGGGCCTGTGCGGCGGCTTCCGCGTTTTTAACCTGTTCGGAACGGGTGTGGTCGCCTTTCATTTCATCAACATGGATCCGGGCGGTGACCGATTCATCTTCCAGCTTGATGCGCTGGCGCAGATCATCGAGCTCGTCCTGATGCTGCCAGCCGCGGAGCAGGACTTTTTCCTCCCGTTCGCGCTGCATCGCGGAAATGCCGTATTCATGCGTCAACAGTTCCTGATATTCCTTTAAATCCTGCTCGGTTTTGAATTTTTCCATTGTTTCCTGCGAGAGCATGTCGCGCATCTGTTTCTGGTATTCAATCTCCCGGCGTTTCCGCTCATTTTCACCCTGCTGTTCAAGCAGTTCTTCGTAGGCATCGCCGGAGAACTCTGCGGAGGACAGGTGGATCAGATCAATTCCGCTCCGATCCAGTGTCACTTTGAGAGTCGCGCTCATTTCATCCTGTAGGCGAATACGGCGCTCGGGATCGCGGATCAGGTCGTCGATGGTGCTGGTTGTGCACATGGCTTCAACCGCGTGCCGCAGTTCGTGCTCCAGCAGATCGGAGAGGCTTTGATACGAAAGCTCAATGTTGTCCTTAAAGCGGTTTTCGATAAATTCCTGCGCTTTTTTCGGATTAAAGCGCAGCACAATTTCGCCGTAAAATTCCAGTTCCATCCCTTCCGAAGAGCGGAGATCTCCCATTCGAACCGGAAGGATGACGTCGCCGGCATCGATCAGAATCACACTGCGCGGCGGAGGCGTTCCAAAGTGGTTTATTTTGCGGAGGAAACTGTCCGGATCATACTGCCCGGCACTGATATGCCCCTTGTATTTCCCGCCGTCCATCATCAACGCCGTGGTTCCGGCCTGAATCTGAAGATCCTTTTTCAGCATCGATTTAATATCGCCGATTTCAAAACGCTGCGCGAACGTGGAGGCTTCTTTATCCCAGACCCCGCCGGCAATATTCACCCGGCTTTCGGGATGGAGCTGGGCGCTGCAGTTCCAGCAGTATTCGGAATCATTGCCGACCACTTTCTTGCAGTGCGGGCAGCGCCACCAGCCCTTCGGAGCCGGGGTGCCGCATTTATTGCAGAACTTCGCGGCTTTCTTCACCGTATTGCCGCAACGCGGTGCGGTCTTGATCCATTTGCGATCTTCTTTGGCCATCAATTGCTTCATGGCTTCGCCGGTTAAGGCCCGTCCCGTTGCAGGATCAATCAGCGCCTGACACTTATCTGCAAAAATACCCATCGCACAACTCCTTATTCTTCACTCGTGTTGCATATCATTACGGAAACCGGCCGACACCGCACAATTAAAACACTATTTTTTGCGCTTATTCCCCGAACACGATTTACACACCCGGGTTTTTGTCCGCTGCCAGCAATCGAAACAGATCGGCGCCCCGCACTCTTCACAGGCATGGCTGACCGACCCGGCACTTTTATAAACCGTACCGCATGCATCGCACACGCTTCCCTTATTGGCGGTCTTCTGGTTTTCCAAATAGGACTGCAAATCTTCCTGCGTGACGCGATAAACGCGACCCAGACGAATTGCCGGCAATTCGCCCGAACGAACCAACCGGTAAATCAGCTGGTAATTCACGCCCAGCATATCCGCCACATCCTCAAGCGTCATAAATTTCTTTTCAGGGCTCATCGATTAATTCTCTCCTATGCTGATCAACACACTACGGAAGATGCATTTTTTCGTCAATATATTAATTCGTCTCTTTTTATCTTAATTTTCACTCATAATTTTAAGGAACTGCCAAAACCTTCCCGAAACAACAACCCCCCGTTTCGTCGGCTGTTTTTAGCTGCGGCGCAAATATCCGCCCGCGCTATACCCTCCGTTTTCCGACCGGCAAATCTGCGCCCTCAGCCGGGGAATTGAAAAAAGGCGCCCCGGTCTGAGGGACGCCTTTGAATGTAAACCAGTCTGAATTCCGGAAGCCTACTTAACCTTTTCTTCCTTATGCCACAGCAGAACAATCGGAGTGGCGACAAAGATGGAGGAGTAGGTACCGACCACAATACCGATGGTCAGTGCAAGCGCAAAGTCTTTCACCGCGCCGCCGCCGACAGCCAACAGAACAACCACCGTCAACAGCGTGGTAAACGATGTCAACACCGTCCGGCTGAGGGTCTGGTTAATAGAGAGGTTGGCGATTTCCTGATAGGATTTGCCCTTCTCCAGTTTGAGGTCTTCGCGGATACGGTCAAATACAACGATCGTGTCATTCACCGAGTAACCGACAATCGTCAGCAGCGCCGCAATAATCGGCATACTCAGTTCATTGCCGAGCGCACAGAAGATCCCGACAGTAATCAGAACGTCGTGCGCCAGCGCAATAATGGCCCCCATCGCGAAAGCGAATTCGAAGCGGATGGAGATGTAAATAATGATCCCGATCAGCGCAAAAACAATAGCGGTGATTCCGCTCTTTTTCAGCTCCTTACCGACTTGCGATCCGACACTGTCGGTTTTCACGATTTCCGGATTTCCGTCGAGAACCATTACGGCCTGCTGGGCATCAAGCTCTTCGCCTTCCACTGCTTTCAGGCGCATATCGAGATAGAATTCGCCGCCTTCCTCCATCGGGGTGAGCTGCGCGGAGGTAAAGCCTGCGCCGTTCAGTTCGGCACGGATTGTTTCGATCGGCTGTTCCTGCTCAAACTTGAAGGTGGTTACGGTACCGCCGGTGAAATCGACCCCGAAATTTTTATCCCCTTTACCCACAAACAGCGCCCATGTTGCAGCAATAATCGTCAATGAAACGATCGCGGCAATTTTACGGGCGCCGAGGAAGTTGAAGTTCGGAGATTTCAGTCCGGGAATAGAGTTCATTTTCAGCGATTTCAGCGCATTGGCATCGGCCAGTGAATTGAAGAACAGGCGGGTGATCACCAGTACGATAAACATACTGACGAGAATACCGGCACTCAATGTCACCGCGAAACCGCGGATCGGGCCGGAACCCTGCCAGAAGAGAATAACCGCTGTAAGCAATGTCGTTACATTGGCGTCCAAAATGGTGCTGAACGCTTTGTTGTAACCGGCATTAATAGAGCCGGAAATCGACTTGCCGACAGTCCACTCTTCGCGCATACGCTCAAAGGTCAGTACGTTCGCGTCAACCGCCATACCGACTGTCAGCACGATACCGGCAATACCGTAAAGGGTGAGCGTCGGGAGGCCGACCGTTCCGCCTTCAAGCGTGTTGGAAATCACGCCGAGGAAACCGGCGGCAACCTGCATACCGACCGGAAGCAGAAGCAGAACAAAGATCAGTGAAAGGTTGGCAATAAAACCGGGAACCAGATAGTACGCCGCCATAAAAATAAGGACGAGAATACCGCCGCCGATGATTGCCTTCACGCCGCTGTCGATCGAGTCCTTCCCGAGGGTCGGGGCGATGGTACGCTCTTCAACAATCATAACACGGCCCGGCAGCGCGCCGGCTTTCAGCACGTTGACCAAACGGCGGGCTTCCGTCACCGTAAAGCTGCCGGAAATCGTTGCGGTTCCGCCGAGAATCGGTTCGTTGATATTCGGAGCGGAATAGAGCGTATCGTCGAGAATAATACCCAACCGGCGATTGACGTTTGCTTCCGTAATTTTGCCGAATTCCTTTTTCCCTTCATTATCAAATTCAAGCCGGATCTGCGGCTGACCGGTCATCTGGTCGCGATCCACCATGGCGTTTTTAATCGTATCCCCGCCAAGCTGTTTGCGGCGTTCCACAAAAACCGGACGGTAAACAACCGAATCATCCCGGAGGCGGTCGCCCATCAGCATGAAATCGGCCTGTTTTGAACCGAAACGTTTCAGATTTTCGCGGAAAGCGCGGTCGTGCTGCTGATCGGAAACTGCGGCGCGGTCGCGAAGCAGGAAAAGACCCTGACCATCCTGACCGCCCATTTTATAGCCCTTCGGCATCATCCCGGCGGCAACGGTTTCAGAAACCCATTTTTCGCTCTCCTGGTGCACCAGTTTAAAGCTCAGCACCGCGTCGCTCATGATCTGCATTTTGGCTTCGGCACGGGTCTGGGCATCGGCGCCCGGAATACGAACCACAATACGGCTGTCGCCTTCGGGGTAGATTTCCGGCTCGGCGGTTCCCAGCGCGTCAATCCGGTTACGGATCGTTTCAACCGCGATTTCCTGCACCGTTTTAATTTCGCTTTTCAGCTTGGATTCGCTGACCGCATCCACCGATTCAGCAACACCGGACTCCACCATTTTTTTGGCCACGTCATCGGCATCCACCTGAACCATAAAACTGGAACCGCCCTTAAGGTCGATACCCAGCTGGATTTTACCCTTCTGAACCAGATTGCCTTCGTCGTCATATTTATCCACCGGCGGGATCGTCAGCGACAAGGACCACAGCACCAGTACGCCCAGCAGCAACCACTTCCAAAGTTTGTTCTTATCCATTGATGTCAACCTTTCCTACTTCGTCGGCTCAATATCAGAGGGGGTTTCCCCCTTTTCCAGAATCTGCGAGATCGCGGCGCGGACGACTTCCACTTTAACGCCGTCGGCAATGCGGACCATCAACGTATTCTCTTTCACGCTGACAATTTCGCCGATAATACCGCTGGTCAGCAGCACACGCGTTCCGTTCTGCACGCTCGCAATCATCTCTTTGCGCTCTTTTTCACGGCGTTTCTGCGGACGGATCATCATGAAATACATAATCGCAAACAGAATCACCATCATGATGGGAAACTGCAACGGCGATCCTGTCGGAGCCGCCGGGGCGGATTCCTGTGCGATGGTTAAGGGTAAAAGTAAGTCCATCTAGTTGTTCTCCTTCACGTTTGACGCATGTTCTTCACAAATTAATTGATAGCCAGCATGAAACGCGCGGCGGAATTCCCCGAACGTCCCCTCCTCTATCGACTGTCTCATCTCTTTCATAAAATCCAGATAACAATGCAGGTTGTGCATGGTTATCAGCCGCAGCCCGAGAATTTCGCCGACATTGAGCAGATGGCGCACATAGGCCCGCGTGAAATGCTGACACGCATAGCAGGTGCATCCCTCTTCCAATGGACGGGTATCCTCTTTATAAAGAGCCGCTTTCACAGGATAGCGGCCGCGCCGCGTTGAAACCGTTCCGTTGCGCGCCTGCCGCGTGGGCATCACGCAGTCGAACATATCGACTCCGCGGGCCACCGACTCCACCATCTGGGCCATTTCGCCGACACCCATCAGGTAGCGCGGCTTATCCGTCGGCAGGTGGTCAACTGTGTCATCCACCCCGCGCAGAATCAGCTCATCGGGCTCCCCCACGCTCACGCCGCCGATGGCATAGCCGTCGAATTCCATCTCCACCAGTGCCTTGGCGCACGTTTCGCGCAACTCCGGAAAAACGCTGCCTTGCGCAATACCAAAAACCAATTGGCCTTCCGCACGAGGCGCTTCCCTGCAAATAGCCGCCCAATCTAGGGTTCTGCGTACGGCTTTGCAAGCGTAATCCTTGTCGCAGGGGTATGGCGGACACTCGTCGAAAACCATCGCAATATCCGACCCGAGTTTCCGCTGGATTTCCATCGATTCTTTCGGGCCGATAAAATGCTGACGCCCGTCCGAGTGCGATTTGAAGGAAACCCCTTCGTCGGTGATTTTATTCATCGAACCGAGGCTGAAAACCTGATACCCGCCGCTATCGGTCAAAATCGCCCGATCCCACCCCATAAACTGATGAAGACCGCCGAGTTGTTGAATCAGATCCGGGCCGGGACGGTCGTTCAGATGATAGGTGTTACCGAGCAGGATCTCGCAACCCAGCTCCTTCATTTCGCGGGGGGTCATCGATTTGACAGTCGCCTGTGTACCCACCGGCATAAAAACGGGGGTTTCAAAACTCCCGTGCGCAGTGTGATACCGCCCCCGCCGCGCTTTGCTCGACGGATCCTTTCCCAGCAGTTCAAATTTTCCAATGGCTGAATTCGTCATTTGGCAAAAAATTGTTAGAAAATCGGTTTCAAAGGGGAGCGTTGTACGGACTTATCCCCCGCCGTTCAAGCCCATACGAGACAAAGGTGTGAGCAATTGTATTGTTCGCGTAACTCGAAGAGGCTCTTTCAACGCAAAGGACGCCAAGGTAAGAACTATCGCAAAGCGTTGCGGACTTTGCCCTCTATGCAACTTTGCGTTTAAAATCAGACAGATCGATCTGCCGATATTATTTCACGTCTTCGTAAAATTTGGCGAAAGAGGTCTGCATGTAGGGGATGAGCCAGATATAGCCGATTCCGAATGTGAGGCTGCTGAGGATGGCCCACCCCAAAAAGCGCCAGTGCAGGCAGAAAAATTTCCACTTGTTGCCTTTCATCATCTCTTTACTGCGGCGGATGGCCTCAAACGGGCCGCATTCCGGATCGTCGGCAACCACGAAAAATGCCATTGAATAGCGGAACGCGGCGATGATGCCGGGGATGATAAACAGCAGGGACCACAGATAGATGAACAGGCAGGTGAAAAAGTAGACCACAAAGGATTTACCGAAACGGCGGAATCCGACAAACAGCTCTTCGAGGCTTGCGCCCTCTTCCCGCTCCTGCGCTATTCCGAGAAAAAAGCCGCAAATTCCGACCACCAGCGGCCCCGTAATAAGGAGCGACACCCCGTTGGCGAAAAGCTGGACAGGCAGCATAGCCGCTTCGGGGTCGGCCCCGATGATCCCGCTGGTAATTCCGACGGCGAATCCGGAAATTCCGATGAACAGATAAAAACTGCCGATTAAAATGGCATAAAGCAGGTAGCCCAGAATGGCAATTCCCCAGTTGCCGGACAGCGCTTCGCGGGCATCGGCCATCAGATCTTTATTCGTCATTCCGGCAAAACCGCCCTTTTTCAGCGGGGCATTTTTTGATGTGCCGCCAGCCCTGCCACTGCCGATTAAATCACTTAAGTCCGCCATGAATTCCCCTTCAAAATTGCGTGTATATTGCCGTAACCCATAAATTAATCCAAGCCGGAAGATAAATGGAGTTGCCCGAAATTTTTAGACTGACACATTCTTTAGATGCTTCAAATTTACAAGGGAACCCTCATTATGAAATCAATTTTCCGTTCACTGGCCCTGCTATTAGCAATCTTCGTTCCTTTTGCTGTATTTTCTCAAAACCCGCCCAATTTCATCATTATTCTCACCGATGATCAGGGCTATCAGGATATCGGCTGTTTCGGTTCGCCCGATATCGCCACCCCGAACCTCGATCAAATGGCTGCCGAAGGAATGAGGTTCACCGATTTTTACGCCGCGTCTTCCGTCTGCACCCCATCGCGCGCCGGCCTTTTAACCGGCAAATATCCTTTCCGCCTCGAACCGGTTCACAAAGTGCTGTTTCCGTATGACGGCAGCAAAGGGCTCGCCCCGGAAGAAATCACCATCGCAAAACAGCTGAAGCAGAAAAACTATGCCACCGCCTGCATCGGACGATTTTAAAGGCAAAAGCAAAGCCGGGCTTTACGGCGATACGATTGAGGAGATCGACTGGTCCGTCGGGCAAATCAACACCGCACTGAAAAAACTCGGGCTGGCGGAAAAAACACTGGTTGTTTTCACCTCCGACAACGGCCCGTGGCTTTCCGCAAAAGAAAACGGCGGATGTGCCAAACCCCTACGGAGCGGAAAAGGCACCAACTATGAAGGCGGCCAGCGCGTCCCCTGCATCATGAAAATGCCCGGCACGATTCCCGCCGGAACCGAAAACGGCCAGCTCTGCACCTCGCTCGACCTGCTGCCTACCTTGAGCAAAATGGCCGGTATTTCCGTTGAGCATTCCATCGATGGAACCGATATTTCCGCCCTGCTGACATCGCCCAAAGCAAAAACACCCCGAAATACCTTCCTTTATTTATACGGAAACACCCCCGTTGCGATCCGTAGCGGCGACTGGAAACTGATCCTTAAAATACCCGGCGGCGATTACTGGCTTAAAGGCGGCGAAACCATCCCGGAAGGCCCGTTCAAACCCGAACTTTACAACCTGAAAGACGATATCGGCGAAACCGCAAACCTTTACAGCGAGCACCCCGAAATTGCCGAACGGCTGCAAAAACTATTCGCGGAAGCAGAAAACGCACTCCATTGAGCGGAAGAAAAATACCGCCCTATTTCGCGCGGAGCACAATAAAGGTCGGCATCCCCTGCACACCGAAGTGATCCATCACCGCTTTGGTTTCCGGATTGGCGGTATTTTCGGCGACATATTTAATAAAGGTGAATTCCTCCAGCCGCGCTTTGACGACTTCATCTTTAAAGGTGGTTTTATCCATCGCCGTACAGTTTTTGCACCAGCTCGCCCAGAAATCGATAAAGACCGGTTTCCCCTCTGTCCGCGCGTCAATCAGTGTTTGCGCAAAACCGGTATTGGTTGCGCCGTCAATTTTATGGTGCCCTTCGACTTCACCCGCCGTGGTTACGCGCGCCGGCAGGAATCCGCGAATGCTTAGGTTGGCATAATAGAGGGCGAAAAGGATAATCCCCGCGCCGAAAGCATACTTCACTTTTTCCATCCATTTTCCCGGCTTCGGCAGGAACGAAAGCCCGGCCCCGGCAAACGGCCACGGCAGGGCCATTCCGATTCCGAGCACAAAAGGAAGAATCAATCCGGCAACGGGATTAGCTTCGTAGACGCTGGTTGAAAGCAGCAGCACGGCAATCACCACCGGCGCAACGCACGCCCCGGCCAGCAGCGCCGCAACGGAACCCATCGTGAACGCGACGAGGAAATTACCGGGCTTCTGTTCGCCGCCGCCCAGCTTGGTTTGGAAGCGGGAAAAGTCGATGTGAATAATATCGAACATCGCCAGTGCCAGCGCCACAAAGATCAGCGCAATGCTCAAATTGAACCACGGGCTGGACTGAATCGCCCCGAATTTTGAACCGGTTAAAACAACGATAACGCCGAGCAGTCCGTAAACCAGCGCGATGCCCAAACCGTAAACCGCACCCAGCGCAAAACCGCGCCCCTTTGAACCGGCCTGCGCGCCGGCGCCGATAATGGCGAGGTTGATCGGAATCATCGGCAGAACACAGGGGGTGAGGTTCAGCAGCAGCCCGCCGAACAGAATGAAAACCAGCGCCAGAATAAATCCCTTTTCGCGGACAAATGCGACGGGGTCGGTGAGGAAGAGTTTGAATGCGCCGACCTGTCTGATTTCGCCGCCGTTTTCAGCCCGGTTCAGAAAATCGACAAATGCGTCCGCTTTCATATAACCGGCGCTGTTTCCGGTGATTTCCCAGTTTTCGAGCTCCGTCTTCCAGTCCGCCGAAAGCACCGTTTCCGGTTGGGCTGATTTTACAGGAGCAAGTGCCGAATTATCGGCAGGTTTGAGCTCAATCACTTTCGACTGCGGAATAAAACAGACCGCATCGTTACAGCCCCAATACTCCACGCGAATCGCGCCCTCTCCGCCGGTAGACGGATTCCATTCGTAGGTTGCGCTGAACGATTCAGCAAAAACCGGTTTCGGCTTCCCGCTGTTGGGGTCGATTATATTCGCCGTTTCGGGCAGCGAAATCGGCAGCTGCGGATTACCGAGTGCATCGGCGATTTTAAAATGGTCGGGATACAGATAATGCTTCGCCGGAATGACCGCATTCACCGTGATCACACTGCCGTCGAGTTTCACCTCAACGGAAAACGGATCAGCACCGAACTGGGCCGAAGCGGATAACGCAAACACCAAAAACGCAAACACAGCAAAAAAACATTTCTTCATTCAGGAACCCTCGGTTTGTGTTTCCTTCGACAGACTTCTGTCACTATAGTTCATCCCGTTTTTCGGAAAAGGAATTATGGCTGAAATTATCCGGCAGAAAGAGACCGCGCTCCGTGTCGTTGAAACCCTCCAGCTGAAGGGATACACCGCCTTTTTTGCCGGCGGCTGCGTACGCGACGAACTGCTCGGCCGCGAACCGAAAGATTACGATGTCGCAACCGACGCCCTGCCCGATGAAGTCGAAAAACTGTTCCGCAAAACCCTGCCGATCGGTAAAGCGTTCGGCGTGATTGCGGTGATTGACGGCAATGAATCCGTCGAAGTCGCAACCTTCCGCAAAGAGGTTGGAACACGCGACGGACGCCATCCGGAAACCGTTGTTTTCAGCGCCGCCGAAGAGGATGCAAAACGGCGCGATTTCACCATTAACGGTATGTTTTTCGATCCTGTCAAAAACCGGCTGCACGATTTTATCGGCGGAAAACACGACCTCGAAAAAGGCGTCATTAAAGCCATCGGCGACCCGCGCGAACGCTTTAAAGAGGATCACCTGCGGATGCTGCGCGCGGTGCGCTTTGCCTATACGCTCGAATTCGCGCTCGATAAAGAAACCGAAGCCGCAATCAAAGAAATGGCCGCGCGGATTAAAAACATCAGCGCCGAGCGGATCGAAAATGAATTGACCCGTATTCTGACCGAAAGCCGGAAACCGGGCGATGCGCTGCGCTGTTTATACAACACCGGTCTGCTGGAACATATTCTGCCGGATCTGATCCCGATGATCGGGCAGGAACAGCCGCCGCAGTTCCACCCCGAAGGCGATGTATTTGAACACACCGTTTTAATGCTCAACCTGATGGCTGAAGAAAAAAGAGACGCCTGTTATAAACCGCGCGAACTGGCCTACACCGTCCTTTTGCACGATGTCGGCAAACCCCCGACCGCCGCCTTCGGCACCGGAACCGACGGCGAACCGCGCATCCGGTTCGACGGCCACGCGCACGTCAGCGCCGGAATGGCGGAGGAGATCCTGACCGCGCTGAAACTTCCGAACCGCGAAAAGAAAAATATCGTCGCAGCCATCCGCGGCCACATGCGGTTTATGGATGTGCAGAATATGCGCGCCTCAAAGCTCCGCACGTTAATCGGCGCCGAAACCTTCGATCTGGAAATGGAGCTGCATCGGCTCGACTGCCTCGGTTCACACCGGATGCTCGATAACTATGACTACATCCGCAGCTATCAGGAAGAAATGGCCGACGAACCCATTCTGCCCGAACCGTGGATCCGCGGACACGACCTGATTTCAATGGGGCTCAAAGAGGGCCGGCTCATCGGGCAGATTTTAAAAGAGGCCTACGAAGCCCAAATGGAAAACCGCTTCGAACACCGCGAGGCCCTGCTGGAGTGGATTAAGGCCAATTATGCCTGATTCATTAAAACCACAGAATACACCGAATACCCAGCGCGGCGAAGCCGCAACCAAATATAAACCGCTGATTAACACGAATGAACACTGATTTTTAACAGAAGAGCGCAAAGGCCGCTAAGTTGTAACATTCTTTCTTTGCGTGCTTTGCGGTCTTTGTGTTTAAAAAAACGTGCCGAAAAAACAAGAAACTGACGGATAGTAGTACAGAAAGCCATATTGAATTTTGTTCCGTGTATTCGGTGTATTCCGTGGTTCAAAAAGCAAATCAGATTTTCTGAATCGCGCCCTCTTTCAGCACCTTCAGTTCCACTTTTCCGCGATACACATTGACGACCCCGCTTGCTTCAACCACATCGCCCACTTTGATATCGGGCGGATTTTCAAGCCAGTGGATCACCGCAAGCGAAGCGCTGTCATCGCGGAGAATAATTTTATGCGGCGCTTTCGAATCAGCGGGCGGTGACCAGATAAATTGAACGGTTCCCTTCACTGTTTGCTGCTGGCCCTGCAATCCGGCATTCACCGCCGCCAGCGTCCCCTCTTCAGCTTCGGACTCTTCAGCAAATTCGTCGACGGTCAACTGAGTGCAGCGCAGTCGAACCTGATTCCCGACACCGACACTTAAATGGCCGACTGCGGTGACTTTACTGCCTGTTTTCGGCAGCGGTTCGGGAAAAGGTTCATCGTGAAAAACCGCCAATGTTCCGGAACCGTCGTTAACGGTGAAAAGCGTTGAACCGGCGCGCATCTTTCGGGCATCGGAATCGAGCTTCCCGCTCACCTGCACTTCCGCAAAATTATAACGGGGGGTGATTTGATCAATCCGGATATTTTCGGGACCGCGGCCTTTCAGATAGAAATGGAGTCCGAGCAGTGAAAAAGCGAAAAACAGCGCCGAACCGCGCCGTACCCACTTTGATTTTAATGCCCTCCACCTCATTTTCAGCCCGGTCTAAAATGCGCCGAAAATCACACTGCCGAACGATGTAATCGGCGATGCTTCGCGCAGATCGTCAACCGCCGCGCGGACATCTTCAACCAGCAGAGCGGCTTCGTCATAAAGCTTGGCATCGCGCACCAGTTTACCGAGCGTTCCCTCGCCGGCATTGATCGTATCGGTTATTTCACGCACGTTGTGCATCGTTACTTCGAGATCGTCAAACATCGTTGAATCTTCGTTGAGCAGTTTTCCCAGCGTTCCCTGCCCGGCTTCAAGACGCGCACTGATCTCTTTGAGATTGGCCATCAGCACCCGCGCATCTTCATACATCTCCTCTTCGTGCAGCAGCCTGCCGATCGTGCCTTCGCCGTTTGCCAGCATTTCGCTGACGCCTTTGAGGTTCGCCACGACGTTGCTGGCATCGTTATAAACCGAATCGTCGTGCAGCAGCTTACCGATCGTACCGCGCCCTTCCTCCAGACCGGCGGCGGTCGCTTTCAGGTTTTCACTGACGCTGAGCAGGTTGTTGTAAATGGTGTCGTCGTTCATCAGTTTCCCGAGCGTACCCTGCCCTTTACTGACCGACTCGATCATCTCCTGTAAACCGCCGACCGCTTTACTCAGCTCTTCGATGATGTCTTTCGGCGGCGTTCCGAGAATGGTTACATTGTCGCCGAGCAGTTCAGCGGTATCGGGGCCTTCATAAATTTTCAGGTTTTTACCGCCGAGCATCGACGAATTGACGACCTCGATTTTATAGCCGTGGCGCAGGCGGATCGGCACATCGAGCGTGGTGTAAACATGCACCCGGTTTTCTTCGAGCGTAATCTGTTTCACACGGCCGACGTTCATTCCGCGCAGGTACACATTATCGCCATCGCGCAGGCCGCTGATTTCGCTGAAAACAAATTCATATTGATGCGAGGCTTTCAGCATATTTTCGCGGCTGAGCACAATCGTGAAAATGCTGAGCGCAATCAGGACGGTAAACATGAACAGTCCCACGAGAATTTCGATGGATATTTCACGTCTGTGTTTATTCATGGATCAACTCTTCCCATTTGCCTTTTTTCGTTATGTACTGTGATTCGAGAAAACTCTGCACCGTTTCGTCTGATGAACGGATAAACGCTTCCGGCGGGGCGTTTTCAACAATTCGGCCCTGATGCAGCATCATAATCCGCGTACCGATCGCCAGCGCGCTGTGCAGGTCGTGCGTCACAACCACGCTGGTAATCCCAAGCCGTTCGCGCATGTCCACGATCATATCATCGATTCGCCGCGATGTAACCGGATCGAGCCCCGAAGTCGGTTCATCGTACAGCACGATTTTCGGGTTCATAATAATTGCGCGGGCGAGTCCGGCGCGTTTCTGCATTCCGCCGGAAATATCGGCGGGAAATTTTCCGGCGGCGTCAAGCAGGTTGAGCATTTCGAGGCGTTCATTCACCCGCTGCTGGATTTCCTCTTCCGGCAGCCGCAGGTGTTCGCGCAGCGGCAGGGCGACATTTTCAAACACCGTCATCCACTGCAGCAGCGCCGCGCTTTGGAAGAGTACGCCGAATTTTGAGCGGACTTCCTGAAGCGCGCGGCGGCCGAGATGGTTGATGACTTCACCGTCAATGACAATGTCGCCGGAGTCGGGCATCATCAGCCGGATCATATGTTTGAGCGTCACGCTTTTCCCCGCGCCGGAAAGACCGACAATGACAAACGTTTCGCCTTCGCCGACTTCAAAGCTGACGTTGTCGAGCACTGTTTTTCTGCCCAGCACTTTGGTTACATTTTCGAACCGGATCATATGTAAAACAGCCTCGTGATCATGTAACCGACAACCAGGATGGTGAGGAACGAAAGGATCACCGAACGGCGGGTGGCTTTGCCCACGCCGACCGCGCCTTCACGCGTCATGAATCCCTGGTGGCAGGAAACGGTGGTGATGATAATTCCGAAAACGAACGCTTTAAAAAGCCCGACATACAGATCCTTATTGGTCGCAAACTGGGTTGCATTGTCCATGTAGGACTGAACGGACACCCCCAATTGCGTTGAGCCGACCACCGCTCCGCCGAGAATCCCCAGAATGTTGGTGTAAACCGCCAGAATCGGCATCATCACCGCCAGCGCAAACAACCGCGGCATAACCAGAAAACGGTTGGGATTGATGCTCATCACTTCGAGCGCGGAAATCTCTTCCGAAACCACCATTGTGCCGATCTGCGCGGCAATGGCAGAACCGACGCTTGCGGCAATGATCAGACCGGTCATGAACGGCCCCATTTCGCGGATCATCGAAACAGCGACTGCCGAACCGATGTAAACCTCCTGTCCGTAACGCCGCAGTTCAAGCCCGGTCTGCAGCGCGAGAATCATCCCGGTGAACAGAGCGACAACGGTAATCACGGCCAGACTTTTTATACCGGTGACATACATCTGCGTAACGGTTTCGCGGCGGCTGCGATTGCCGAAAGCCAGACGAATATAAAGAGTGGCTTCGAGCAGCATAACCAGTGCATGGCCGGCGTTGTGCAGCAGCTGAAGCACTTTCCCGCCGACCCGTTCCGCGGAACGGACGGGATAGTTCATGTATTCTATGATGAAGCGGCTTATGGCTGTTCCTCCTCTTCCCCAAAACGCATAAAAAGAAAACGGTAACTACGATTCGATTCGGACTTTTTATAACCGAGAAATCCTTTGAGCAAGCTCCATTCAAACTCTTCCTCGCCGTGGGTCTGCCGATAGAGCCCCCACAGCAGATGGTGGCCGGTTTCGCCGTTATCATTCATGCGGCGATACAGCGTCCACCACGGTGCCCAATTGCGTTCGATACCCGGCGTATTCCGCAGCGGCCACAGATCGAGCGTCCGGAAACGGGACTTGTTTTCAACGCGCTCCCAGCTCATCAGCGGCCACAGTTTCCAGTAGCGGTTCGGCACATCGCCCACTTCGTGGCTGGCCGTTTTTTTGGTTACGACGTCGCTGCGGTAATAGAAAAAAGGCACGGCATTGCGGCGGTGCTGAACATGCGCGGCATAGTCGGTTTTATTATTCCAAAGCAACGGCCACAGCCAGTACTGCTTCGTCTGCGTGCCCAGACTTTTCTTTCCGTAAAACGGCCAGAAAATCCGCTTTTTCATATCGCCGTCCGCCAGCTGAATAAAGGGCCACGGCGCGTGGACAATCCACTGTCCGTCGCTGCGCATATAGCGAAAAAACGGCGCAGCCAGCCAATAGTTGTCCGCCTGTTCGGTTTTGATCCGCCCGTAAACCGGAACCAGAATAAAGCCGCCGCCGGGATTGTGTTCATTCGTATATTCAACGGTGTGAAAGATCGGCCAGAGATAGGATTTTTTAACGTATTCGCCTTCGAGGCTGCTCATGCCGTAAAAGGGCCAAACCCGAAAACGCTCCACTTTCCCGCCCGTTGTTTTTGAACCGATCGGCCACAGCACCGTCGTTGTTTTCACTTCGTTGATGTGCGATTTCGCGTAAACCGGAAACAGCACAAACGACACTTTATCGCGCCCTAAAAATTCACAGATGTTTCCGCCGAACGGAAATACCGCCAGATAATCTTCGTCGCTTTTCGACGTACCCGAAAACCAGAAGGGAATAATCCAGTTGCGGTGCCGGTCTGTATCCTCCTCAAAATCGGAGGAGTACCCGAAAAACAGGAAACGGCCATACGTTTCATCCTGAAACCCTTTGCGGGTGTAAACCGGCCAGAGATAATCCTTCCGCCACCGCTCGCCCTCCACCGTGCTCGAATAAAACGGCCGCCACGCATAAAATGAATGGCCGTTCGTTTCAACCTTGTTCACATAAAGCGGGTCGCCGTCAATCTGCGCAGAAACAGCGGCTCCGAAAAACAGGAGCAGGATGATTAAAATGGGAAAAACCGGCTTCAACATTTTCTCGCAGTTATTCATAGCGGAGTGCGTCGACGGGTTCCATATTGGCGGCCCGCCACGCGGGCAGGATTCCGGAACAGACACTGAAAAACAGAACAATCAGGCAGACGGCCAAAACATCTTCCGGTGTGGTGCGGGAAGGCATTTCAGCGAACTGGTAAAACTGGGCGGACATCAGACCGGGATTAAACCGGCGAAGGAAATTCAGAATCGCGTCGAGATTTGACGAAATTGCAACGCCCAAACCAACCCCGAGAAAACAGCCGAACATTCCCTGAATAAAGCCGAGAAACAGAAAAACACCGACCACTTTGCCTGACGAAAAACCGAGCGCTTTGAGCAGACCGATTTCGTGTGTTTTCTGAACGCAGAGGGTAATCAGGGTAATCGTTACGCAAAATGTGGCGACGATCGAGATGAAGCAGAGGAGCAGGAACATCATGTCCTTTTCCACCTTGAGTGTACTGAGCAGATCCTGATGAATTTCCATCCAGGAGCGGGCGTAGAGATAACGGAACCAGCTCAGTTTGGCGTCTTTTTCGGCCGTCTGTTCCAATTTAAGTTCAATCTGTTCGCCGATTTCGCCGGCCTTTAACGGGTCGTTCGCCATCACGCGGAGCGACATTACGCCGCGATCCATATTGAACACTTCGCGCGCGGTCGGCAGCGATGAAATCATAAACTGCGAATCGATGTCGTACATATCGACCGAAAAAATACCGCACACTTTCAGTTCCGCCGGCAAACGCAGTTCATCCTGACTGACGAAACACTGCGGCGAATAGACCGTTAATGTGTCGCCGACAAAGGTGTTCAGTTCCAATGCCAGCCGGTTTCCGACAACAACGGTTTCCTCACCGGTCGGCATTTCACCTTCAATTAAAAATGATTCGACGTCCGAAATTCCCTTTTCCAGCTCCGGATCGATACCGCGCAGCATACCGGTCACCGCCTGCCCGTAGCGGGTCATCATCACAAACCCCTGAACCGCCGGAGCAGCCGCAGTGACTCCCGGAACGGAATTTACCACTTCAAGCACTTCATCGGGGTTAAACGAAGAGCCGCGCGCGGAGATCTGCACATGCGAATCGAGCTTGATCATGTGCGATTTATGCACATCGTCGAACCCGGTCATTACCGACAGCACCACAATCAGAATGGCAACGCCGAGCATGATTCCGATCATCGTCAGCACCGTGATCATTGAAACCATCGACCGTTTGGGCCGCAGGTATTTCAGCGCCAGAAACAAGGAAAAGGGCAGCTTCATTTTTTCTCCGTTAAAATCAGCCCGGGATATTGTCAGACCTGCGCAACAAATCAACCTTTCCCGCAAACGGATAAGTCGGCCATTGACATCGGCGCCGCGCTTCGGCTGAATTTATCCAACCGGAAAGCGCCCATGAAAATACTCGAAGAAATCATACTGAAAAACAGCACCCCGCTTGAACCGCAGCTCACAAGCGCCGTGGCAAACCTCCGGAAAATGGAAGGGATTAAAGCGGTGCTTTTCGATGTTTACGGCACCCTTTTCATTTCCGGTTCGGGCGATGTCGGAACGGCCGCCGCAACCGATACCGCCGAGGCGCTGACGCAGGCGCTGGTGGTCTCCGGTTACGAAGGCGAACTCGAACAGGCCGGGCTGACCGGCAAAGAGATGCTGAAGGCCGAAATACTCGAATGGCACAAAGCCGGGAAAGAGGCAGGAACCGATTTCCCCGAAGTCGAAATCTCCAAAGTCTGGAAAAAAATCACCGACCGGCTTCAAAAAACCGGGATCATCAAACCGCACGAAACCAACCTCGACCAAATCCGCCGCCTCGCCCTCGAATATGAATGCCGCGTCAACCCCGTCTACCCGATGCCCGGCGCAAAAGAGACCCTTTTAAGGCTGAAATCGCGCGGCATAAAAATGGGGATTGTTTCCAACGCGCAGTTTTACACTCCCCCGCTTTTCCCCGCCTTTTTCGGAATACCCCTCGAAGAGCTCGGTTTTGATCCCGACTGCTGCATCTGGTCGTTCAAAGAATTAAAGGCCAAACCCTCCAGAGAGCTGTTTCCAAAAGCCGGTAAATTTCTGATGCAGAACCACGGAATCAGCCTTTCCGAAACGGTCTATGTCGGGAACGACATGCTCAACGATATGTACACCGCGTCCGAAGCCGGCTGCAAAACCGTCCTGTTCGCCGGCGACAAACGCTCGCTCCGATTGCGGGAAAATGATGAACGCTGCACCAACCTCAAACCCGACGCCGTAATTACTTCACTGAACCAACTGGCGGATTTGATTCCAACATAGCCGCGACAGTTCTGCTTCTGGCCGCTTTCAACCGATCCAGTGTTTCGTCGGGCACATGCAGCTGGCCGAAACCGGTACCGAGTTTTAAATCAGGCGTATTTTCCCCGTGGTAATCGGTTCCGCCGGTACAGATCAGATCAAACTCATTGGCCCATTCGGAAAACTTGGCGATATTTTCCGGGTGGTGTTCGGCATAATAAACTTCGAGCCCGCCGAGGCCTTTTCCCTTCAGCCCTTTAATTAATCCGCGCAATTGGTCATCGGGCATAAAAATAGTGGCGGGATGCGCCAAAACAGGAACCCCGCCGGCCCGGACAATAAGTTCGATGCATTCCGCAGCGGTGTAACGGTAGCGCTCGACATAAGCCGGGCGGCCTTTCGCCAGCAAAAGCTCAAAGGCGGATTTGCGCGATTTCACATGCCCGCGGGCCACCAGCGCTTCGGCAAAATGGGGTCGGCCGACGACATCCTTTCCGGCCTGTTTTTCGACTTCGCTCCACATTAAAATATAGCCGAGTTTGTTCAGCCTTTTGAGGATTTCATAATTCCGGGCTTCGCGGCCTTCGCGCACTTTGGCGATTTTTTCGAGCAGGGCCGGATTTTTCGGGTCGATGAAATAACCGAGAATATGCATCGTCCCGCGCTCGCATTCCGCGCTGAGTTCAATACCGGGAACCACCTCAACCGGCGAATCCTCGGCCGCCTCCTGCAACGGAAAAATACCGCCGACCGTATCGTGATCCGTCAGTGCCATCGCTGAAAGCCCGCGCTCCTCGGCCATGGCAAGCAGTTCGGCGGGCGTATTCGTGCCGTCGGAATAAACAGAATGTACATGCAGATCAATCACGCAAACCACCTCGCCCAAATTGGCTTCATTATAAGGATCAAAACGGCGATACCAATCTTTCCTTGCGAAAAAGCCGGAATCAGCGACGAAATGACTTGTAAAAGCGGGGCGTAAACCTATTTTGAACGCTCATTTTTTGCTGGGACTAAATGACTGTTTTGAAAAAATACGGCGAAAATGGTGCTAAAAACTGCACCCAAAACCGTTGGGCCTTTCGTGCTTGTTTTTGGGAATAACTTCAAGGAAATGTTTTTGTTTTATAGTAAAGTTTCGGCTTTTGATTAGGGAAGATAGATAGGAATTAACGGGGCAAATACAATGGATTATAAACTGGCAGCAAATACGATTCGCGCACTTTCAATGGACGGTGTTCAGGCGGCAAACTCCGGCCACCCGGGAATGCCGATGGGGATGGCCGATGTGGCGGCCGTGCTTTGGGGTAAATATCTGAAACACAACCCGAAAAAACCGAACTGGCCCGACCGCGACCGTTTCGTGCTTTCCGCCGGCCACGGCTCGATGCTGATCTATTCCCTGCTCCACCTTTCCGGCTATGACCTGCCGATCGAAGAGCTTAAAAAATTCCGCCAGTGGGGTTCAAAAACCGCCGGGCATCCGGAATTCGGCCACACCGTCGGCGTCGAAACCACCACCGGCCCGCTCGGACAGGGCGTTTCCAACGCGGTCGGAATGGCGATTGCCGAAAAAATGCTCGCCGCCCGTTTTAATGACGGCAGCAGCAAAATTGTCGACCATTTCACCTATGCAATCACCTCCGAAGGTGAATTTGAAGAGGGCGTTTCGCACGAAGTATTTTCACTCGCCGGCAACCACGGCCTCGGAAAACTGATTGTATTTTACGACCAGAATTTTATCTCCATCGAAGGCGACACGACGATCACCTATACCGACAATGTCAAAATGCGGATGGAAGCCTACGGCTGGCAGGTACAGGAAATCGACGGCCATAACCACGCCGAAATCGAAGCCGCCATCGAAGCCGCACAGGCGGAAACCGAAAAACCGTCCGTAATCATCTGCAACACCCGGATCGGCTACGGCTCCCCCAATAAAGAGGGTTCGCACAGCGTGCACGGCGCGCCGCTCGGCGAAGAGGAAATCGTGCTGACCAAGAAAAACCTCGGCATACCGGAAGAAAAATTCCACGTTCCCGCCGAAGTGTACGCCGCCTTCAATACCCGCCAATCCGAACTGGCCCAAACGGAAGCCCATTGGAATGCCGGATTCGCCAAATTTGCACAGACCAATCCCGAAAAAGCACTCGAATGGGATATCGGTCAAAAAGGCGAACTGCCGGAACTCTGCGGAAAACTGCCGGTATTCGAAGCCGGTTCATCCATGGCCACCCGCGTATCCTCCGGTAAAGTGATCAACGCGCTGGCAAAAGAAATCCCGTTTCTGGTTGGCGGTTCGGCCGATTTGGCGCCGTCAAACAACACCTATATGGACGGATTGGGCGATATCGGCAAAAACAGTTTTGAAGGCCGAAACTTCCACTTCGGCGTTCGTGAACTCGGAATGGCCGCCATTATGAACGGCGTCCAGCTGCACGGCGGGTTCCGTATTTTCGGCGGAACATTCCTCGTTTTTGCCGACTATGTCCGCCCCGCCGCCCGCCTCGCCGCGCTGATGGGAATTCCGGTCATTTATGTTTTCACCCACGACAGCTTCTGCGTCGGCGAAGACGGCCCCACCCACCAGCCGATCGAAACCATCGCCAGCCTGCGCATGATTCCGAATATGACCGTAATCCGCCCGGCCGATGCCAACGAAACCTGCTGCGCATGGGTCGCTGCACTGAAAAACACCACCGGCCCGACCGCCCTCTGTTTAACCCGCCAGAACCTGCCGACGCTCGACCGTACCGTTTACCCCGCCGCCTGCAGCCTCATGAAAGGCGCCTATACCCTTTGGCAGAGCGGCGAAGGCGAACCCGAACTACTGATGATTGCCACCGGTTCCGAAGTTTCGATGACCCTCGAAGCCGGGAAAAAACTCGGAGAAGAAGGGGTCAACGTCCGCGTCGTCAGTATGCCCAGCTGGGAGCTTTTCGAGAAGCAGACTAAAGAATATCAGGATTCCGTGCTCGCGCCGAAATGCGTTTACCGCCTCTGCGTCGAAGCCGGAACCGGTTTCGGCTGGGAACGCTACATCAACCGCTGCGGCGCAAAAATCACCAAAGACGATTTCGGTGCATCCGGCCCGTTTGCCACCCTGCAGGAAAAATTCGGTTTCACCACCGAAAACATCTACAACCGCGCCAAAGCCGTTCTCGCTCAGAAAAAATGCTGACGGTTTAATGCCCGCAAAGATTCAAAGAGCGCAAAGGCACCCCCTTTGCGCTTTTTGCATTCCGCCGGAATCGTGCACTCAATTTGAATTGCGCCGAATACCGCCGCCCCGTAAAGTCCCGACAATTTCAGTAACCATTAACCTTTGGGAGAGAAAAAATGAGCGAAGCAGCCGTAAAAATCGACCTGCCCGGCATCGAAAAATTTAAATCCGGCAAAGTCCGCGAAGTCTATGATTTAGGCGACCAATACCTGTTCGTCGCCTCCGACCGTATTTCCGCATTCGACGTCATCATGCCCAACGGCATTCCGGATAAAGGCAGAGTTCTGAACATGATTTCAAAATTCTGGTTCGACCGTACCGGCGACGTTGTAAAAAACCATATGATTTCCACCGACGTTGCAGATTTTCCCGCCGAACTACAGGAGCACAAAGAGCTTTTAAAAGGCCGCTCGATGCTGGTTAAAAAGGCGGAACTGCTGCCGGTTGAGTGCATTGTGCGCGGCTACCTGATCGGCTCCGGCTGGAAGGAATATCAGAAATCGGGCACCATCGGCGGAATGCCGCTGCGTGCAGGCTACGAAATGGCCGGCAAACTCGATGAGCCGATTTTCACCCCCTCCACCAAAGCCGACGAAGGGCACGACGAAAATATCTCCTTCGATCAAATGAAGGAGATTGTCGGCGAAGAGCTGGGCAATAAATTGCACGATATCAGCCTGAACCTCTATAAAACCGCCGCCGATTTCGCCCTGACAAAAGGGATTATTATCGCCGACACCAAGTTTGAATTCGGCATGATCGGCGACGAGCTGATCCTGATCGACGAAGTGCTCACGCCCGACAGCTCCCGCTTCTGGCCGGCCGACACCTACAAACCCGGCTCATCCCCCTTCTCGTTCGATAAACAGTTTGTGCGCGACTACCTCGAAACGCTCGACTGGGATAAAACCCCGCCCGGCCCGGTGCTCCCCGACGAAGTGATCGAAAAGAGCCGAGAAAAATACCTCGAAGCCTACAAGCTTCTGACCGGCGAAGAGCTGGAAGTTTAAAAAACCAATCCACAGGTTACGAAGATTTTAGTAACATTTCCTTAACCACAAAATGCACAGGAGCCACAAATAAAAGGATTTGATGAAAACATCGTTAACATCCCATTTTGTGTGTTTTGAGTATTTTGTGGTTAAATAATCTGTGAAATCTGTGGATAAAAAATGAATGCCTTTTTAGAGAGTTTTCTCGACTATATTTCATTGGAGCGCGGGCTGAGCATCAACACCCGTAAAGCGTATGCGGACGACCTCAGCCAGTTTTTGGGGTATCTCGACCAAAAGGGCGTCACCTCCTTAAACATCGTCACCCGGAAACAGATTCTCGATCATTTAATGGCAATGAAATCGAAGGGCATGTCGACCAATTCGATTTCACGCCATCTGGTTTCCATCAAAGTTTTTTTCCGCTATTTGCAGCAGGAAGGTCTGATGGATCGTAATGTGACCGACACGATGGATTCGCCCAAACTGTGGAAAATCCTCCCGGATACGCTGTCGGAAAAAGAGGTCGGTCTGTTGCTGAAAGCACCGGATATGCGTAAACCTCTCGGAATCCGGGATCGCGCGATTTTGGAACTCTTTTATGCCTCCGGCCTGCGGGTTTCCGAACTGGCCGGGCTAAAACTTTCCGACCTGCATATTGATGACGGCTATATCCGCGTGATCGGAAAAGGCCGAAAAGAGCGCGTCATTCCGGTTGCCAAAGAATCAGCCGATATTATCGCCCGCTATTGCGAAGAGATCCGCCCGCTGCTTTGCGACAACCCGCAGCTGCAAAATGTATTTGTCTCCAAACAGGAAACCGAGCTGACCCGCCAGCGCCTTTGGCAGATTATTAAAAAACACACCAAAGAAGCCGGTATCATGAAAAACGTGACGCCGCACACCCTTCGCCACTCCTTTGCGAGCCACCTGCTGCAAAACGGCGCGCCGCTGCGCGTTATCCAGGAAATGCTCGGCCACGCCGATATCGCCACCACCCAGATTTACACCCACGTCCACCCCGAACGCCTCAAATCGATCCACCAGCAGTTCCACCCGCGCGCTTAAATGCTTCAACAAAGCTTCCATTTCGGGTTCAAACCACTATTCTTTTGCGCTTAATGGAAAATATTTTTGTGACGAGGGCGTTTAACTTGGGGTCACATGGCGCATTTTAAATACATAGGTCGGACAAAAAAGGGCGAGAAGGTCGAAGGCGTGGTCGAAGCGAATGACCGCGCGGGGGCCGTGCGCCAGATTGAACTGATGGGGCAAATCCCGGTTTCAATCAAAGAAACCACGAAAACTGTTAAGCAGAAATCCGCCGAAAAAAAGCGGTTTAAGTTTGAACTGGGCTTTCAGCGCAAAGCCAAAATGAAACTACAGGATCTGCTGCTCTTTTCGCGCGAACTTTCCGATCTGGTGGCCTCCGGCATGACGATCGGCCGGGCATTGCACACACTCTCCGCCCGTAAAGATGAGTCCGCAATCGGCACCATCGTTGAAACGCTGCGCGATGAAATTGTGCAGGGCACTTCGCTTTCCGACGCGCTGGAACTCTTCCCGGAAACGTTTTCGACGCTCTATGTAAACCTTGTCCGCGCGGGGGAAGCCTCCGGTAATTTGCCGGGCGCGCTGGAAAATATCTGCATCCACTACGAACGCGTACACGAAGCTCGCGGGAAAGTGATCGGCGCGCTGATTTACCCGATGATCGTGGTCATCATCGGCGTCGGCGCGGTCGTTTTCGTTATGCTGAAAATTGTGCCCCAATTCAAAACCACCTTCACGGAAATGGGGGCCGAACTCCCCGCCCCGACACTGGCGCTGATGGCCGCCAGCGATTTTCTGCTCAAATACGGGCTGGTTGTGGCCCTGATCATTTTCGGATTATCTGTTGTTCTCAAAAAATGGGTTTCCGCCGGCCCGGGGCAGAAAATCTGGCACCGCGCCCAGCTGCGCATCCCGATTCTCGGGCAGATCGTCACCAACAACGCCTACGCCCATTTTGCGCGGACTTTCGGAACCCTGCTGCAAAACGGCGTATCGGTGCTTCCTGCAATGGGTATTGTTCAAAAAACGATTACCAACGTCGTGATTTCGGAAGAGATCGGAAAGGCGCGCGATCGGGTGACGGACGGGGCGAGTATTTCCAAACCGCTGGCGCAGGGAAAGGTATTTCCCCGTCTATTGATCGATATGCTCGCCGTCGGCGAGGAAACCGGCGATATGGCCGGAGCGCTGAAACATATTACCCGGCGATATGACGCCGAACTCGACCGAATGGTCAAAACCTGTACCACCGTGCTTGAACCCATTTTGCTGGTAATTGTTGCGGCACTGGTCGGCGGCATCGCCATCAGCCTGCTGCTGCCGGTGCTGACGCTGACCGACCAGCTTCATATGTAAACGAAAGGAAGGAGCAATCCATGGAAAACACAAACAGAAAACAGATCCGCAGAACCCGGCGCGAAGCCTTCACCCTCATTGAAATTCTGCTCGTGGTCGTCATTATCGGCATTTTGGCCGGCATCGGCATCCCTGCCATCAGCGGTAAATCTGAAAAAGCAAAAATTTCGCAGGCCAAAGCCAACATCAACGCCATCAGCTCAGCCCTCGCCATTTATGAAATGAACAACGGCGCCTACCCCTCCAGCCTCGACGGACTGCTCGATTCCTCAAAAGAAGGCTACCCCTTCCTCGATAAAAGCAGTGTTCCGCTCGACCCCTGGGGAAAACCGTTTGTTTATACTGCACCCGGCGCCCACAACACCCATAAATTCGATCTTTCCTGCACCACTCAGGGCGGAGAAACGATCGGCAACTGGGAATAACGAACGAAAACTGTTCGGAACTTTGGATGAATCTTGCCTCCACCGCCCGCTGCCTTTTCGGTAGGGACGGCTCGATGAGCCGTCCGCGGCGCTTTCATCGAAAGCGCCCTACCCCCTCCCAAAGACCTCATCTGCGGGGCAATAACGTAGGCGCGACGCCCCCGTCGCGTTCCACACGCCGAACCGGATTCACTCTGATTGAAGTGATTCTGGTGGTGGTCGTAATTGCGATTATTACAGGTATTTCCCTCCCCTTCTTTTCCGGCGCATTTAAAGGGATGCAGCTGCGTACCGGAACCCGCTCCGTCGCCCGGATGACGCGCTATGCCCGCAGCATGGCGATAATGCGCGAAGAGCCCTACACCGTCGTGCTCGACCACCAGAAAATGGAAATCTACGTCGGAGCCGAAACCCAGCAGCAATCCGCCGAAACAGAGACAGACGGAAAAATTGATCAGGACGTACTGAAACGGCTGGGCTATGTTGAAGGCGAAGGCACCACCACGGCGGAATCGCTGGGCATCAGCAAAGAAGCGTTCTGGATTCTGAACGATTTGCAGGTGCGCAGCTTTGAAAAGGACGCGCTGGAAGATGAGCGGGATTACGACGATGTCTATCTGATGCGGTTTTACCCCAACGGCCAGTGCGAATGGTTCGAACTGGTGCTCGAAGACAGCCGCGGACACGGCGTTAAAATGGAAATCGACCCGATTTCGGGGAAACTTCACTCCGAATTTATACAATAAAGTCCGAGCACCCCCCGTTTATCGAAGAGCCGATCGCGAAGAACGCTAAAAAGGAATTCCGCCCTTTGCGCGCTTTGCGATCTTGGTGTAAAAACAGAAATTCCGCAGTACACGTTACGCATTATGGATAAAACGGACATTGAATGTATAAACGCCTATCTGGGCGGCGACGCCGACGCGCTTGCGCCGCTGGTGGAAAAATACAAACGTCCGCTCTATTCCTTTATTCTGAAAATGACCGAAGGCCGCGAAGATGCCGATGAAATTTTCCAGGAAACGTGGTTCCGGGCACTGAAAAACATCCATAAATTCAAGCACCAGAATTTCCTCAACTGGCTGTTCCGGATTGCCCACAATCTGGTGATCGACCGCGCGCGGCGCAGTAAAAAGAATATTTCGATGCAGACCAGCTTCGGCGGCGAAGACGGCGATTCCACACTGGAAGACCATTTGGCGGCCCCGGGTATTTCACCGTCGGAAGAGGCCGGCGGCGCCGGTTTGGGCGAAAAAATTGAGGAAGCCGTGAAAATGCTCTCCGAAGATCAGAAGGAAGTTTTCCTACTGAGAATGTACGCAAACGCCTCGTTTAAGGAGATTGCGAAAATCCAGAAGTGTTCGATCAATACTTGTTTAGCCCGGATGCAATATGCGTTGACCAAATTGCGTTCTATTCTAAAGGAAGAATACGAAGAGTTGCAGGAGGCCATGTCATGAAGTGCCAAGATGCTGAAAAATTAATACTGTTGCAGGATTCCGGCGAAATGCCGAAAAGGCAGGAACATGCGCTCGCAGCGCATCTGCACGATTGCGATCCCTGTCGGCGTTTCCAATACGCCCTCCACGCGTCTCAAAATGAGTTTGAAGCGCAGGAAGAACCCGGAATCAAAGCCATACAGAATGTGCTGCGCGAAGCCCGGGTCAAAGCCCCCGAAAAAGCACCGGCGAAAATCTTCGGGTGGAAACCCGCCGTAGCCATCGCCGCGTCGGCCTTAATTTCACTGGGCCTGTTCCTCGGTTCCGTCAGACCGGATCCGGACAAAGTCGGGCTGGAATTCGTGGTTACCGACACCCAGATGCTTAAGACTGAAGATCAGGTGGTAAGCATCATGTACGACAGCCTTTCGGAAGATAATCTGGCGTTTAATTTCCTCATGAGCTTTGAAGAAGGCTGATCATCAAACTCAGAATAGATGACTGGAAAGCCCGCCTCATCCGGCGGGTTTTTTATTGCGAAAATTACCGGAAAGCATTTCCGAACCCAAATACAAGACCTGTTTACCCGTATTTATAAACCCAAAACAGCGCCCTATTTGATGTTAACAGAAACAGCTTGTATTGCATTTTAGCATGCCGATATTCGCAAATCATACTACGCTTTATTTAGGAGAAAAATAACCCGGATTTCCAATTTGGCAAAACGAAACCGAACTAGCAAATTTCACAAAAATTCAATTGCAGTTTCTATTTTTAGTGATATGTTCTCACTATCGACGTCAAAAAAGGAGGAATGCCACGTAGGTATTGGTCGATGTCTCTTTCGGGGTCATTGATTTCCGCTGTTCCGCATTCAGGGAACACACCGCACGCATTCATGATGTTCGCGTTCACCCGTTTGTTCGTGGGGAGCAGATGGGAAAGAGAAAAACACTGGGCAACCCGGTGTTTTATTGGTGAACCGTGAATTAAAGAGGACATGATGATCAAATACATCGTTGTAGCTTTGTGTACTGCATTCGTCGTTTCGGCGGTAGGCATCTCCTGTTTCAGGGATCTGTTGCGGTATGACAGAAAACCGGATCTGTCCTTCTTTTCCGCGTAAATCAGTTAACACGCTTTGATAACAATTTGGACCGTCTGCTCAGAGGGCAAGCTGATGGATGGGTGGCATTGAAAAATGCCGAATAAGTAAAATGCAACGAAGAGGACATGATGAAAAAACTAACTATGATGCTGCTCAGCGCCGCGTGCGCAGTCTCGGCAACCTATGCGAGACCCTACTTCAACACGAGTAAAGACCTGCTGCTGATGCAGTACGACAGTAAACCCGACCCAGACGACATTCATGCGCAGGCCGCAGCCGGCTGCATGCTTGCTCATGCCGACCACGCGGCGGTGAACTATTATGCCGTGCAGGGCGCTTACGGCATACAGGGCGGTGCGTTTATTGAATCCGGCACGCTGTTCGACATGGCGTTCGGAGTCGAAAACACCGACTGGACCGATGCCAATTCCGATTGGTGGGGTTCGGTGACCCGTATCAAAAACAAAGCCAAACCGATCCTCCAGAACGGTGGAAAAGTTTGGGTTGCGGAAGCCGGTCAGTCCAATATTACAGCGGACTGGATCGCCGCACTGATTGCCGACGGAATTTCGGAAGCCACCATCAAAGCCAATGTCGTGGTCGTCCAGCACAGCCAGTGGAATCAGGATCAGACTGCACCTGCGGATCTGACCTATGTACAGAACAAAACCGACTACTATTATATCGACGATGGGAATGCGCCTTACGGAAGCACCACATGGGGCGACCACGGTCCGTACAGCACCCCGCAATATAACAATGCGAGCACGGTTTACCTTGCAGAGGCCAAAGCGGCATCCAATCCGAATGCAAAAGCGAAACAGCTTTGGACGGAAGCGGATCGTATTTGCGACACCCAGTCCTATCATCCCGACTGGTCAAACATCACCCCCGGCGGCGTCGATTTTTCCGACACCGTGGAAATCTGGTGGATCCTGAACGTGACCGATGCAGGCACCAATCAGGACGGTTTCTGGGATAAATATGTAACCAACACCCCGCAAAGCAGCGGCAGCGACACCATTGACGCATCGCAAATGCCGGTGACACTGACTTCAGCAACGTCCTACACCGTGACCGTCCCTTATACCACAACAGAAAACCGCGATCTTTATGTGGAACTGTGGCAGGGAAGTTCGTGGAAAATGGGCAAAAAGGTTGACCTCAATTTGCGCTCTGGAACCGCCAGCGTTACCC
>QKFE01000094.1 GCA_003252225.1 Kiritimatiellales bacterium
GAAGAAATTTTCGGCTGGTATCTCGAAGGCGGGGTCGATGTGCTGCCCGCTTCGTGGAAAAAGGGCAGGCTGACGGAATCCGAACTGATTCCGTTCGTCCGTTATGAACGCTACGACACGCAGTACAAACTGCCGAACGGCCAGACCGCGACCGGCGAATATGACCGCACCGATGTAACGGTCGGGATCTCCTGGCTGCTGACCCAAAATTTTGTCGTGAAAGCAGACGCCCAGTTTATGCGGAACGAGCGCGATGGATGGGATGCGCCCGACCAATACAACCTCGGTATCGGCTGGGTTTTCAAATAGCCGTTCAGTCAAGCCGTCCGGCGGGGCGGCTTTCCACTTGCTTCGCGGGGTTCACTGCCCCTACCATCCACCATTCAGCCAAAGGTTTTTTATTATGCGATTCATCCAATTCAGCCTTATTTTTTTCTGTCTCTTCGGCGTATCGGCCTCTTTCGGGGATAAAGTCGAAGAGACCGTGAACGCGGCGCTGGCCGGACTGCGGGTATGCGTTTCGGAGGAGCCTTACTCCAAATCCATTCAGCGCATGTACCTTGGTTTCGACGAAAAGGGGGCGATAAAAAGCGGCGCTGTCTGCCGCAAAATACACGCGATTGAAACCATCACCGGCGTCGTAATTATCGATAAAACCGAAACCGGCTTCGTGCTGCGCGAGGCGCTGTTTCCGGATATCGGCAAAATCAGCCAAGCCGAAAAACGGGGGCAAATACTCGACCTGCTCAAATATTTCAAAAACGTCCCCTTCGATCCCCACGCCGAAAAATCGGCGGTCGATACCGTCAGCGGCGCATCGCGCCACGGCCACCAAACCACCGGCATTTTCAACTATATGGCGCGCCACCTCGCCCTGCAGATGGAAACTCCGCCCGAATGGGCCAAACCGCAAAAATGAGCAGCCTCGCCTATTTATTGGGCCGCAAATCCGCGCCGCTTTTTTTCAAGGTGAACTGGGTGCTCAAATCGCTCGCCGGAACCGAGGCGGAAAAAATAGAGGCCGAATTTCAGATGGGCTGCCTTTTGGCGCAGGCCTATGAAGAACAGGTGCCGAGTCTTGAAAACAACCGCCTTTCGAATATCGCCGCTAAACTCGAAACGTGCCTGACCAGCAAACGCCGTAAATACCGCTTTAAACTCGACCGATCCGACCAACTGAACGCCATCGCGATTCCGGGCGGTTTCATTTTCTGCTCCGAAAAACTGTTCGACCTCTGCGGCGAAGACTCCGCCGCAATCGCCTTTATTCTCGCGCACGAAGTCGCCCACGGAATCTACGGCGACGCCAATAAACGCTTCCTCACCAAAACCGCCCTCAACGCGTTACTAAGGGTGAAATCGCGCGGCTTTAACCCCGCACTAAAACAGCTGTTCGCCCAGTTAATTGAAAAGGGCTATTCCCGCGAACAGGAATTCCGCGCCGACCGCTTCGCCGTCTCCCTCCTCAAATCCGCCGGGTTCGACCCCGCCGGCGGCATCCGCCTATTTCAGGCCCTCCGCAAAATTTCGGCCGAACCGGGCGCCGCCGGCGCCTACTTTTCATCGCACCCCGCCGCCGCCGAAAGAATTACACAGATCGACCGGCTAATCCGGCCGGAGAGCCGGCAGCCGCCGACGGGAATGTGAATTAAAAACAGAGGAGAGACAGTTTAATTTCCGGCTTCCCTCAGCGGCCGGATTTGCTAGCTTTCCGGCCGTTTTTCCCCGGGGAAGAGCAAAAAATGGATGCTTCAGTAGTTATCGAAAGAATCGACCGGATTGTGCACATCGTCGCTGCGAACCCGCTGGTTTACATGCCGATGATCGGCACGTGGCTGATCACCGAACTCTATTTCATCATCAACCGCGAAGAGGCCTACGGGCACACTTACGTGATGTCGACGGGCATCGCCCTGATCTTCACCTCCTACATCGTTTCGCCCTTCGCGATCAAAGATGTCTACTGGTCGCTGATGCACCTGCGGACGCTGGTGGTTGGACTGCTTTTCTTCTACGGCCTCTTCCTGGTGGTCTTCGGCATCCAGCGGAAATTCCCGGGAATCCTGGCGGAGTTTTTCGGCGATCCCGGCCATGCGCTGGTGCCGTGCATGATGGTCGTGCTTTACGTCGAAGAAAACATTCCGTTCGACCGGCTGACCTTCTCCGTCATTACAGGCCCCGTACTGGTTCTCGGCATCGTAAAGATTTTCCGGCGGCTGACCGCCAAACTCCGCTACCGGGTCGCCGGCTGAATCCCGGAAATTTCGAACGAAACGGGCGCCGCCGGCGTCTACCTTTCACCGCACCCCCCGCGGCCGGAAGAATTACGCAAATAGACCGCCTAATCCGGCCAACCCGCGGCCAATATAGTTTTACTGCTGAAACCGCCCGGACCGGGCCTTTTTCAACAAATGGGGTTTACCCTGACTGGAGTGTTTTTGCCGATGGATATTACCTGCAAACCTGTTTTAAAGCTGGCTGCGTCGATTTTCCCGCCGCTGCTTCTACTCTTTTCCGCCCACGCCCAAACTCTCCGGATCAGCGAAATCGTCGCCGATAACGCCGGCACGCTGACCGATTCCGACGGCGATTCCCCCGACTGGATAGAACTGCACAACCCCGGCGAAAATCCCGTCAACCTCGGCGGCTGGTATTTGACCGACGACCCCGCAAACCTCGCCAAGTGGCCGCTGCCCGCCACCAATATTGCCGCCAAAGGCTTCATCGTCATTTTTGCCTCCGACAAAAACCGCGCCGTTCCCGGCGCCGAACTGCACACCAACTTCAAACTCTCCGCCGCCGGCGAATACATCGCCCTCGTCCGCCCCGACGGCGCCACCGTCGAAAACGGCTACCCCTTCCCCGCCCTGCCGAAAAACACCCCTTACGGTTACGCCTTTTCAAGCGGCAGTTCTGCCACTGTGATTCTCGATCAGGGCGCCCCCTGCAAAGCCCGGATTCCCACCGGCGCAACCGACGCCGCCGGTTGGAAGGATTCCGCCTTCAACGACGCCGGCTGGCTGAGCGGCACCAACGGCGTCGGCTACGACACCGATCCGCAGAATACCACAGCCCAGAAAGACTACCGCCCGCTGACCGGTTTGGATGTCGCGGCAATGAAAGGCGTCAACCAGACCGTTTACATCCGCGTTCCCTTCACGCTGCCGGTTGGCACGGTTTCCGGGCTGACACTCAAAATGAAATATGACGACGCCTTCGCGGCCTATATCAACGGCACGCAGGCCGCCGCTTCACCCAACGCCCCGTCGCCGCTGGCGTGGAACAGCGGAACCGCAACCATCCACGAAGATGCGCAGGCCGTCGTTTTCGAAGAATATGACCTGACCGGCAGCATTTCGGCACTGAACGCAGGAAACAACCTACTGGCCATTCACGGCCTGAACAAAGGGGTAACCTCATCCGACCTCCTTTTTCTGCCGCGGCTCGAAGCCACCTTTGCCGGAGAAATAAGTGCCGGATCGCCCGGCCTGTTAACCGCCCCCACCCCCGGTTCAGCCAATTCCGGCACCGCCTACCTCGGATTTACCGAGACCCCGGTCACCTTCCCCGCCCGCGGTTTTTACGACAGCCCCGTCACCGTTTCCGTCTCCAACCTCACCCCCGGCGCGACCATCCGCTACACCCTCGACAGCTCCGAACCGACCGAAAGCAGCCCGCTTTACACCGGTCCCCTCACCATTTCATCCACCGTCAACCTGCGCGTCCGCGCCTTCCTCGCGGGATGGAAACCCTCATTCCCGCGGACCGACACCTATATTTTTGCGGACGATGTAATCCTCCAGCCGGAATGGACCGAGCGGATTAAAAGCGACAACAGCACCTCCGCCGAAGGCCAACTGATGATTTACGGCATGAACCCCGGCGTTGTTGCCGATACCCACCGCGACGCCTCCAACCGGCTCTTCACCGTACAGGATGCCCTCAAAGCCATCCCGACCCTCTCCATCACCACCGACCGCGCCAACCTTTTCGACCCCCACACCGGAATTTATGTCAACGCCGCAACCCAGCGCTGGGAGCGCGCCGCTTCGGCCGAACTGATCAACCCCGACGGCAGCGAAGGGTTCCACATCAACGCCGGCCTGCGCATCCGCGGCGGCTACAGCCGCCACGACGGATATCCCAAACACGCCTTCCGCCTCTTCTTCAGTCAGGAGTACGGCGAAAGCAAACTCCGCTTCGCCCTCTTCGAAGACGAAGGCGTCAAGGAGTTCGATAAAATCGACCTGCGCACCTCGCAGAACTATAACTGGGCCCACGAAAACAGCCCGCTCAACAATTTCATGCGCGACATCTTCTCGCGCGATACCATGGGCGCCATGGGCCAGCCCTATACCCGCAGCCGCTTCTACCACCTTTACCTGAACGGCCAATACTGGGGCCTTTACATGACCGAAGAGCGCCCCGTCGCCAGTTTCGGCGAATCCTATTTCGGCGGCGACAAAACCGATTACGACGCCATCAAAGTCATCGCCTGGGACCAGCCCAATTCGTATACCATTGAAGCTACCGATGGAACCACCGATGCCTATCGCCGACTCTATGATAAAACGATGGCTGGTTTCGCAACCGCAGCGGACTATTTTGCAGTACAAGGCTTGGATGCCAACGGTGAACCCGATTCAACCAAAGAAAAACTGCTCGATGTCGAAAACATGATCGACTACCTGCTTTACATCTATTTTTCCGATGCCTCGGACAACGGAATCACCGCCTTTTTCAGTAACAACAAAGTGAATAACATTTACGCGGTTTATAACCGACTGAATCCCGATGGCTTCAAATGGTTCCAGCACGACTGCGAGCACTCGCTCGACTCAACACCGGAGAATCAGCGCGACCGAACCGGCCCTTTCTTCAACTCAAATCTGAGCCTCCCCCAATATTTCAACGCACAGATGATTCATCAGGCGATGATGAACAACGCCGAGTATAAAATAAAGTTTGCCGACCGCGTGCATAAGCACCTCGAAAATGACGGGGCACTGGTTTATTCAAACTGCGCCGCCCGCATCGATTTCCGTGCCGCCCAAATTGACCGAGCCATCGTCGCCAACGCCGCCCGCTGGGGACACACCGGTTTGGATCGCGACAACTGGATCACCGCCGTCGCCGACACTAAGGCATGGATCGCGTCGCGCAAATCCACCCTCATCAGCCTGCTCAGCGCCGACGGGCTGATTCCCTCCATCAACCCGCCGCAGCTCGGCGTAAAGGGCGGGCTGGTTGCCGCAGGAACCGCCGTTCCGCTCACCGCCGCCGGAGGGACCATTTATTACACCACCGACGGAACCGACCCGCGCGCCATCGGCGGCGGCATCGCCGGAACCCTTTACAGCAGCCCGGTTCCGATCACCAAACCCACCCAGCTGAAAGCCCGCTGCCGCAAATCCACCGGCGAATGGAGCGCACTGGCACAGGATATTTACTGGACGCCCGAAATCCCGCTGGCCGTCACCGAACTGATGTATAACGCCCCCGGCGGCAACCCGCACGAATTCATCGAAATCAGAAATATTTCATCCGAACCCGTCCCGCTGAAAGGCTACAAACTGGACCGCGCCATCGATTTTAAATTTGAACTCGGCGCCCGGAAAACGCTCGAACCGGGGCAGTATCTGGTTGTGGTTGACGACCTCGACGCGTTCAGCTCCGCCTATCCGACCAACGGCATCAGCGTCGCCGGCGAATATGGCGGCGATTTCAGCAACAGCGGCGAAGCGGTCGATCTCGAATTTAAAAACAACGACCTGATTTCTTTCACCTATTCCGACGCACGCAACTGGCCGCAGGCCGCGGACGGCGCGGGCCACTCGCTGGTTCCGCTCGATTCAGCAATGGACGGCCAGGAGCGCGGTTCGCTCGATTACGGCGGCAACTGGCGCGCCAGCACCTTCACCAACGGTTCGCCCGGTTTTACCGACCCGACCCCGAATCTGACCGTACTGCTCAACGAAATCACCGCCCACACCGATACCGGCTTTGCGCCGCCGTTCGATTCGAACGATAAAATCGAGCTGTTCAACCCGACCGCATCCGCCGTCACGCTGACGGGATGGTATTTGAGCGACGATCCGCAAAATCCCGCCAAGTGGCCGATCCCGGCCGGTACCGCAGTTCCGGCCAACGGTTTTGTTCTGTTCGACGAAGATGATTTTCACCCCGGACGCACCAACGGCTTCGGCCTCGACAAGGCCGGCGAACAGCTGCTGCTCTCCGCCCCCGGTCGCGTGGTTGACGCCGTCCGGTTCAAAGGGCAGGAAAACGGCCTCTCGTGGGGCCGCTACCCCGACGGCGGCCCAAACTGGATTACCACCCGGCCCACCCCGCAGGCCCCCAACCAGCCCGCCGCCGCAACCCTCCGCATCCGCGAACTGATGTATAACCCGCGCCAGCCCGGAAACGATTTTGAATATATCCGGATCGAAAACGCTGGAACCGGAACCGCCGCCTTCCAAAACGAAACCGGAACCTACCGACTCGACGGCGACATTGAATTCAGCTTCCCGCCCGGAACCGCCCTCGCCCCCGGCGCCAGCCTCTGGGTGCTCTCCTTCAACCCGACCAACACCGCGAAACTCAATCTATTCTGCACCGCCTACGGCCTGAACGCCGCAACCGAAACCTTCACCGGCGGCTACAAAGGTTCGCTTCCCGACCGCGCCGGGCGCGTCGCCATCGAATATCCGCAGGATTCCGACGACCCGCTCAAGCCGCTCGACATCTCCTGGATCGTGGTGGACGAGGTTTTTTACTTCGACCAGTCCCCCTGGCCGGACGGCGCCGACGGCACCGGTTACCCGCTTATCCGCACCGGACTCTCCAGCTGGATCGCGCCCTCCGCCAACGATACCGATGCCGACCAGATGGACGACCGCTGGGAACTCGATTTCTTCGGTTCGCTGGATCAGCCCTATTATTCCGACTGGGATTTTGACGGACAGAGCAACCTCGAAGAATTCATCGCCGGAACCAACCCCACCAACGCCGCGTCGCGCTTCACCGTCGGCGCCATTTCCGCCCCGTCGATCTTTTGGACAGCTGAACCGGGGCGCGTTTATTCGGTATGGTGGACCGACAATCTGGAAAAGCCGTTCACGCGCATTGCCGCAGGATTGACCGCGGGCAGTTACACCGATCCGGATCGCGGCAACTCAAAACAGAACTTTTACCGCATTGAAGCGGCAATCCAGTAACACCGCTTTCAAGGAAACAGATGCCAATGAAAAAATACCTAACCCTGCTGACGTTTGTAGCCGGCTGCACCCTGTGCAGCGCGCAGGTGATCATCAGCGAATTCATGGCCGTTAATTCGAACGGCATCGAAGATGAAGACGGCGACCGTAGCGACTGGATCGAGCTCTACAATATGGGCAACGTGCCGGTTAACCTCGGCGGCTGGCATCTGACCGACAAACAGAGCGACCTCACCAAATGGGAGATTTCGCCCGTCATTTTGAATCCCGGCGAATACCGGATCATCTGAGCTTCCGATAAAAACCGCAAAGACCCCGACGAAGAACTGCACACCAATTTTAAACTTTCCGGCGGCGGCGAATACCTCGCGCTCGTAAAACCCGACGGACTCACCGTGGTTTCAGAGTTCTCTCCGGAATATCCGGCGATGAATGGAATGCGAAGGCCGCTAAAAAGGGCACCGAGTCAACCGACTTTTCAACCTGTGCGATGGCGAGCACCTCCTTTTTCACTTCAGGCACCAATGTGCTCGCGCTTCACGGAGTGAACGATCTCGTTAGAAGCAGCGATTTACTGCTCTATCCCGAACTCACCCTTTCCCTTTCCCCCGTTTCATCCGTTGACACCAATCAGCCGCCGCAATATTTCCAGGTTCCAACACCGGCATCGTCTAATTTAGGAGGAAGCGACAACATCGGCCCGCAGTTCTCAAAAGAAAAACACCTTCCGGTGCAGCCGCTCGAAAACGAAGACCTGCATATTACCGTTAAAGTGGTCGATGCGGCCGACGGCGTTACAAACCTCACGATGACCTATCAAATCATGTTTAACGGCGAAGTCACCGTTCCGATGTTTGACGACGGGCTTCATGGCGACGGCGTTGCGGGTGACTCCGTTTTCGGCGCGACCATTTCATCCACGAATTATGCGGCCGGCGAAATGATCCGCTATCGTTTTAATGCCGTCGACGGCGCGGGCCACGCGTCGCGCTGGCCCCTCGTTTACGACCCGCTCAACTCGCCGGAATTCTTCGGCACGATGGCGCAGATTACGGTTGAAAGCAGTATGCCGGTTTACCACTGGTTTGTTGATGAAACCGTTTATCAGCCGGACACCGGCAACGAAAGCCGTTCCGCCATTTTTTATGACGGCGTCCTTTACGACAACATCATGACGAGCACCCGCGGCGGCTCGACGGAAAATGTAAACGTCATCAAAAAGAGCCATAAATTTGATTTCAACCGGAACCACCACTTTGAATACGCTTCGAAAGAGCGAAAAGTGGAAGAGATGAACCTCAACACCGTTTACACCGATAAAACCTATCTCCGCCGAATGCTCGTCTGGCAGTCCTATGAAGACGTCGGCGCACCCGGTTGCAAATCATTCCTCGTTCACCTGCGGCGCAATAATGAATTCTTCGGCGTGCAGAATTTTGAAGAACAGGTGGATGAAGATTTCATCATTCGTAACGACTACGACCCCAACGGAAAAATGTATAAAATGGTCGGATGGGGAGCGGACGAACCGACCACCGGATATAAAACACACAATGTAGCGCAGAAAACCCGGGATTGGGATGTCGACACCTCAGACATTCATACTTTTGTTCATGAAATTCAGGACACGAACAAAGAATCCTACATCTTCGACAACATGGATGTGGCCAACGCGATCAACTATATGGCGCTGAATGCCCTCATGCGCGATGGCGATATCTCCGCGAAAAACCATTACTATTACCGCGACACCGACGGCACCGGTGATTGGCGCGTTTTTCCGTGGGACAAAGATTTGACCTTTGGTATGTCTTGGATAGCAGATATCACCCTTTTCCACGATGGCTGCTCTATACCAAACAACCTGTATTTCCCCACCTGGGGCCTGCTGCAAAAAGCGGTCTGGAATTCTCCGGATCTGAAAGCGTTGTATTTGCGCCGACTGCGCACCGTGCTCGACCAACTGCTCCAACCGGCGTCAACGCCGCAAAACGAGCTCCATTATGAAACGATGATTGACCGGCTGCTCCGCACCCATCAGGCCGATCTGATGCTGGATTACAACAAATGGGGCAACCCGTGGGCCTATGGAGAAGATCTCACTCCCGGCGAAGCCAACACCAATAAAACCATAAACACCTTTCTGATCGGCGCACGGAATTATTTTTACGGAAACAGTTTACTTCCTGCCGCGCAGACGCCTTCACCCAGCATTCAGATTTCATACGTTGAAGTGACTCCCTCCTCCGGCAACCAGCTGGAAGAATATATTGAACTCTACAACCCGAACAGCGTCGCAGTGGATATTTCCGGCTGGTCACTGAGCAACGCGGTTGAACATGTTTTCGCCCCGGGCAGTGTCATTCTGCCCAACGACTATTTTTATGTTTCACCCAATACACGGGCCTTCCGGAACCGTACAACTTCACCCAAAGGCGGGGAAAAACGTTTTGTGCAGGGCAGCTATAAAGGCATGCTTTCCAGTCGCGGCGAAACACTGGATCTTTACGATGCGAACGGGGCACTGAAAGACTCCGAAACATGGGCTGAAAACCTCAGCGATGCGCAGCGCTATCTTCGCATCAGTGAAGTGATGTATCACCCCGCACTGCCCGACGGCGCAGATATTACAGAAGACCGCCTCGAATTTATCGAACTGAAAAACATCGGCACCGATCCGTTAAACATCGGCGGAACCTTTTTCACAGCAGGACTGATTTTCACAAACCCGGCGATAACCCTTCCTGCCGGCGGTTATCTGGTGATTGCCAGCGACCCGGTTGAATTTGCAAACGAACACAACACAAACGGCATAACCGTGGTTGGCGGGTTCAGCGGTTATCTGTCCAATGGCAATGACGAAATCGAGCTGGAAGATGCGCGCGGCGAAACCATCCAGCGGTTTGAATACAACGATGATTGGTACAAACAGACCGACGGCAACGGTTTTTCACTCACGATGATTGATCCGGCAAATACGAACACAGCCGTTTGGAGTGATAAAAGCGCGTGGCGTCCCAGCCTGAACCTCGGCGGTTCCCCGGGAACGGATGATGCCGACCTTCCTCCCGGTTCGGTAATCATCAACGAAGTCCTCGCCCACTCGGATACCGGCGGCGACTGGATTGAAATCAGGAACATGACCGATACCGCCATTGACCTCAGTCACTGGTTTATTTCGGATGACAACAGCGACCTGAAAAAATATGCGCTGCCCGACACAACAACCCTGCCTGCCAACGGGTTTATTGTTGTTCACGAAGCCGCCTTTAACAGCGGGGCAAAACCGTTCGCGCTAAGCGAACTCGGCGATGAAATCATTCTGAACCGGGCCCTGCCGGACGGCACGTTGCAGGGCTATCAATCCAGGCGCGATTTCAATGCAACCGGAAAGGATGTTTCTCTCGGCCGGTGGATCGACAGCGAAGGCGATGTGCAGTTCATCCCGATGGCCGCACAGACGCCGGGCGCGGAAAACAGTGCTCCGAAAACCGGCCCCGTTCTGATCAGTGAAATCAAATATTCACCGGAAACAAACAAAGTCGAATATGTGGAGCTTTATAATTCGGGCACTGAAACCGTCGCTTTGTACGACACCGAATACCCGACCAACGGCTGGTCGCTGACCGATGCCGTCGAATTTGTTTTCCAAACCGGAACCACATTGAATTCGGGCGCATTTTTGATTGTCTGCGCAACCAACCCGGCGGCATTCCGTGCCCAATACTCAGTGCCGGCGAAAACAACTGTACTCGGCCCGTTTTCGGGACAACTCGATAACAGCGGCGAACGCTTGCGCCTTTATTATCCCGGCAACCCGGAACCCACCTTGGTTCCGCAAATTCTAATTGAGTCTGTGAATTATAAACCCACCGCACCGTGGCCGGTTTTAACCTCCGGTCAATCCATCGAACGAATCAGTGCAACCAGTCCGGCAAACGATCCGACTTCGTGGCGGGCTGCGGAGGGGTTCGGAACGCCGGGAACATCACCCCTTTCCGGCCAACCGACGGACAAGTGGCGACTGGACTGTTTCGGCTCAACCAACGCGCCGCTCTCCGGCAATGCGGACGATTATGATTTTGATGGCGAAAGCAACCTCTCGGAATTTATTGCCGGAACCAATCCCGCGGATTCAAACGATGTTATCCGTGTTGAGATTTCACCGCTGCCGAATGGAAATATCGAAGTGTCCGTTGAAACAAAACCGGCCGATCCTGCCGAACTGTTCGGACTTCAGCGTTACTATTCCCTTCAGCAGAACACCAACCTGAATACCGGCAGCTGGAACACACTGCCGACCGCCGACACCGTTAAAGGCACCGGCCAACCCGTGAGCAGCGAACAAGAGCCGGACGCCGATTCCGCATTCATCCGTGCACAAGTGGAGCTGAGATAATGAAGAACAAGCGTCCCGCTTGTTATCAGCAAGCGAGACGCTCGCTCTACTTTCTACGGCGTTAAGGTTCCGAGTTCTTCGGCCAAATCGACCGCAATTTTTTCTTTGCGACTGATGGCTTTCGCAGTTTGCAGGGACACATCGAGAATACGTTCGCGCACCAGCAGCTGGTCGCGCAGTTCTTCGAGCCGCCCGGTATTCATCGTTTCCATATCCAGCGCAAGGCGGGTCAGCAGCGGTTTGATTTTTTCACTGCGGTCGACAGCCTGCTCGTAATAGGCTTCCGCGCTTTTGAGCAGAACGCGAAGGCGGTGTTCAATAATTGAACGTTGTAGATCCATTGTAGACAGTGCCAACATCCGCTGTTGCTGATAAACGGCGATATCCGGATTGCGCGTCCCCCACGGCAGAACGAACGAGGCGGAAATGCCGTAACTGCTTTCGCCGTTGTTGTAATCCATTTCGTAAGCAGGCTGGATATATTTAAGGCGGAAACCGTCTTCGGATTTTGCCAGCGCTTCGGCGGCCGTCAACGAGCGGGTCTGCACATCAAACTGGCGGTAATCCGTACGGTTGTTCAGCGCGCTGTTCAGCAGTGCGTTAAATTCGCTTTCCGCCGGCATTCCAACAACGGCGGTTTCCGCCATTTCCGCCAGATTTGCTTCTGCACCGAGCAGCAAACGCAGTTCCTGTTCGGTTTCCAGCAGGTCGGCTTTGAGCACTTCCCGGTCGTTGATGAGGTCGAGGTAGAAACTGTAAAGCCGGGCGCGGTCGGCAACACTCAAATGGTTCTGTTCAACCGCTGTATCGGCTTTGGCCAGATAGGGCTCAACAAATTCGATCTCATTGCCGTAAATGACCAGTTGTTTTTTAACCATGCGATAATCGCAAAACAGACGGTAAGCCTGCATCAGTTCGCGCCATTCCAGCGCAGCAACGCGCAACTGCTCCGATTCGGCAACCAGCGCGAGCTGTTCGCGCAGTCGGGATTTATTCCACTGGTCGGGCAGATAGATACGCAGCGCAAAGCCGGCATCGCTGTCGGTCACGAACGGGCGCAGTTCAAGGCCGTATTCCGAACGGCTTTGTGCTTTTGCACGGGCCTGTTCCGCGGAAATAGACTGATCAATCACCGTCCGTTCTGAGCGTTCCTGAATCTGCTGCTTCACATCCGAAAATGCCCCAACCGGCGCAGTCAGCAGAATACAGGGCAATAAAAATGTTTTCCAACGGGTGCGCATTACTTTTTCCCGAACCATTGTTCAAACAAAGAGACATCCGGCACCACGACAACCTGCTCGCCCGGCATCAGCTCCGTACCTTCATCGAGCTGGATAACAATGCGGCGACCGCGCAGAATCTGATCGGCGAATCCGGTAAAAACCGGAAGCTTGCGGATATCGGCGGTGACCGATTTCACCACCCCGTAATATATTTCGCGGCTGACGGATGAAATAATCCGGCAGTGCTCGCCTTCGGCCAGATCCATCCGTTTTTCTTCCGGCATAAAGGCAATAATACGGTCGGTTGAAACATTACTGATACGTACCACAGAATCACCGGTTTGAATGATATCACCGGGCTGATGCAGCACTTCGGCCACAACACCGGCCGTTGCCGCAACCAGCCGGCATTGAGCTTCCTGCAGCTTTTTCAGTTCATCGCCGTTGAGTAGATCGGCATCTGCTTCGGCCATTTCCAGTCGGGTTTCGAGCTGTTTAATTAAAGCGGGATATTGAGCCAGCACCTCTTTGAGAGCTTCAATCTGCGGGCGGACATCGTCGATATCCTGTTCAAGAATCAGGTTTTTACTGCGCAGTTCTTCGGTTCGTTTCCACTGCCCTTCGAGCGTTTTGAGTTCGGCGGCAGTTCGGGCCTTTTCAAGTTTCAGGCTTTCAATGTCGCAACGGATCGACTGGATTTTATCGCGCGATTTCATCAGCGACGCCTGATCCATTAACATTTCAGAGGCCAGCGTTTCATTGTCGAGTTCACCGATCAGCTGGCCTTCGTGAATCGGGTCGCCGAGATTGACGAGCAGTGTTTTCAACCGGCCGCTTTCGAGGGGCGAAACATATTCATAGGTGCGCTCGGCAATACCGTGAAACCGGACGCGGTTCATCCCGCCCGGCAGCAGAAGCAGAACAGCAACGGCCGCGCCCATCCACACCAGCCAGGGCCAGCCGTTAAACAGCTGTTTAATCAAATGTCGGCGACGGTGACGCAGGGCAGGACGTTTAAATGTTTTATCAGTCATCTCTCGTCCTCCCTTTAAAGTTCAACCGTTGTACGTTGCATCACCAGATTCACTTCGGCGATGGAACCGAGCGCTTCGAGTTTCTTAACCAGGTCAACCTGATAGGAAGGGTCAATCAGCCGCACCTGATAGGAATATTCCAGCAGGTCGCCCTGCACTGCTTCGCGCATGGCAAGCAGCATATAGGCTGAACAGCATTCCGCCATAATGGCGTCCACTTCCTTCCGTGCTTCATCATTATCCGCTTCCACCAGAAAACGGAGCATCGCTTCGTAGCGGCGGCGCGTTGCGAAAGGCGCCCAGTGCAGCAGAACGATGACGGAACTTAAAAGGAAACAGCCGGTAATCGCGACGGCAAACATGCCTGCGCCGCAGGCGATGCCCAGACCGAGCGCGGCGAAAAGAAACATCATATCACGCGGATCACGAACCACCGTCCGGAAACGGATCAGCGAAAGCGCCCCCAAAACGCCGATGCCGCGCGCCAGGCTGTCGCCCATCGACATCATCACCATGCAGGTGATCATTCCGCCGAGAATCAGCGTGTGCACAAATGCACGCGAATAGGAGAGCGACTGAAACGTCAGCTGATACAGTTTCGCAATCACCGAACAGAGCACAAAGCTCAACAGCATCGCCGAAATGACATGCTGCAAACTTAAACTCTGCGAACTGCCCGCCGCGGCAAGTAAATCTGCCCATCCACCACTCATAAAAATTCCTCTTCCTCGCTTAAGTGAAGAATTAAGAATGCAGAATGTAGAATTTCGGAACTCAGTCGGCGTTGGCCTCTATTAGCGACCGCTTCCGCAAACCTTCCATTCTTCATTCTCAAATTTTCATTCTTCATTTCTTAGTCGTACATAAATTCATCGGCAAAAGGCGCGTCGCCTTTTCCGGTTAAAAGATTTTCCATCCAGATTGCGGTTGAATATTTGCAATTTCCGCAGCGGATCAGATTAAATTCCTGCACCAGTTCAACCATCCACGTCGGCACCTGTTCGGTGCATTTGACTTCGAGCACCAACGAGGATTCTTTGCGGTTGCGCACAAGCCCGCTGTCCATCGAAATAAAACGGCCGCCTTCCCCCCAGTTATACATATCGAACACCGGCTGATAGCAGAGCTGCGAATCAAATGTGATGCGGGCGTAGTGATCAAAAATACCGGAGAAGGCCTCGCGGCAGTAACGGACATAAACCAGCGGACGGGCATCGATTTCCTGCGCAAGCCGGGCAAACTCGCGGAACGCTTCGCGCTCTTTGACCGATTTAAGATTCAGCTCCATCGGATGTTTATTCAATATACCCGGTTTCCACTCATCAAACGGAATGCAGGCGCGGGATTTGATGATCCGATCGTAATATTTCCGCTTAATTTCGAGAAAGACGGGGGCCTCGCCGGGCGGTTTTCCATAGGTTCGAACCCGCAGTTTAAAGCGATGCGCAGCTTCCCACTCTTTCGCGTAATGAAGCGACAGCGAAGGCGAATCCAGCTGCAGGGTGTTGATGTAATAGCGGCCGCCCGCTTTCGCGCAGTGTTTATCCAGTTCGCAATAGGGCTTAATAAACTGCTTGATCGGTTCCACAATCTGGCGGGGAACAATATATTTCGCCTCAAACCGATCCAGCTCCGTGGAAAAGTCGGCGTTTTCAAATCTATGGCTGTGCTTCAAATCCGGCATGGCAATACTTTTGGACACTTTTACCGCTAACGGAATTTTAATGAAATCCAAATTTCCCCACAAAAAACGGCAGATACAGTTGTATTGTCGTTTTGACCCCGGTTTAGGCGTTCCAATCGCCGCATTCCTCAGAGAAGAGAACCGCAGTGTTTGCAGAATTTTGCGTCGGGATCGTGGTCGGTGTGTCGGCAGGTTTTACAGCTCCGCGCGTGCTTCTGCTGCGCGGTGGAAATACCGATTTCAGCGGTGATAATTCCGGTCGGAACGGCGATGATGCTGTAACCGATAATCATGATAAAGGCGGCCAGCGCCTGCCCTACCGGCGTGTTCGGGGAAATATCGCCATAACCGACGGTGGTTAACGTCACGATCGCCCAATAGACCGAACGGGGAATGCTGGTAAATCCGTTGGCTTCGCCTTCAATCACATACATCAGCGAGCCGATAACCGTCACAATGGTCATGACAACAGCCAGAAAGATGCCGATTTTCCGGCGGCTGGCGATCAGCGCATTCATCAGCAGATCGGCTTCGCCGACATATTGCGCCATTTTCAGCACCCGGAAAATACGGAGCATCCGGAGTACTTTGATGACGTCGAGAAACCGCGCATTGACATAAAAAAGACCGATGTAAAACGGCAGGATGGCCAGCAGGTCAACCATGCCGAAAAAGCTGCGCGCATAACGGAGCGGTTTTTCCGCGCAATAGAGCCGTAAGCCGTATTCCACGGTGAAGGCCGCCGTAAACACCGCATTTAATAAAAACAGGATTCCCCCGTGGGTTTCACGAATGGGTTTAACCGAAGTCAGCATCGTCAGCGCAACGCTGATTAAAATGGCGACAAAAAGCAGTACATCGAACAGTTTCCCGGCGGGGGAATCGGAGCCGAAAATGATTGTGCGAAGTTTCAGTTTTATGCCGGAATTATTCATGGAAACTGCATCCGGCGGGCGTAATTGACAAATGGTGAACCGGATAATTCAGAGCTTTTAATTCGGCGGAACCGAGACCGATTGCGCAATCGCCCAGACCGGAGCCCGATATTTTTGCGCCGAAAATTTCGGGGTCGTTTTCCAGCGCATTAACGATTTCAGCCAGTTCGGGTGTATTCACCCCCATCGCTTCCATATAGCGCTGATTGCGGGAGAGTATTTTTCCGAAGGCCGGCAGATCGTGATCCATCAGTTTTTGAATGGCTTCATCCACGCTCGTATCGATCTCGGAAAAAATCCGCTCAAAGATTTCGGGTTGCTGAACCCGGTTCTGCTCCACGGTTAAAATCACTTCCGGCGTCGGGGTTTTATACCCGCAATAAACGGCGGTTAAAGGGAGGGTAATTTCGACGGGGTGAAATTCGGGCAGAATGGAATAGCCGACGATTCCGCCAAAGAGGCTGGCCGCCAGATCCGCGCCCGAACCCCTGCCCTGCACCGTCTGCACGGTTTGGAGTGAATGGTTAAAAATAGCCTGCGGCTGCGGCAGTTCGCCGCGGATCGCTTTTAAAATGGCGGCGTGGGTTGCAATGGTCACGGCCGCCGATGAACCGAACCCGATATCGGCCGAAAAGTCGGATTCGATCTCCAGTTTAAAACCGGCGGGAAGCGTTTCCAAATGCTGGCGGATCGCCTGCAAAACAAATCGGAACGAAGGGTGATCCTGCAAATCATCGAGCGGGCTTTGATACTCGCCCAGCGCGGAATGAATGCTGACCGTCCTTTCGGGCATCGCGAACAGTTTGGCAGTGATCCGGCGGTTAATCGCTCCGACCAGCGCTTTGTGACCGTGCAGCACCGCGTGTTCGCCCAGCAGCATCAGACTGCCCGGAACGGATACGGTGATGTCGGCGGTTTCTGCCATAGTTTAAATGATCCGGGTTCCCAGCGGATCGCCGCGTACGGGTGAAACGATATAACCGTATTTTGCGCAGAGCTCCGTCGGTTGCGTTTCCGAAATAACGAGAACAACGCCGCCGTTTTCGCCGGTCACGGAACCGGCGCCGCAAATCTTTGCCGATCCGCCCCACGCTTCGATTTCGGCGATAAACTGCTGCACCCTTTTCGGCACAACACCGATCGAAGCGAGCAGCCGGTTATTTTCCCGAACGAGCCAATGCAGCTTCTGCACGTTATTTGTCCGGATGGCATTTTCAACCGCATTTGTGACGTCTTCAAACTCGCTCCAAATGGAGCTGTTTTCAAACTCTTTCGCCACCTGCATCACGCATTCTCCGGTGGTGCTCATCGGGATACCGGTCTGCACCATGTACATTTTCATGCGGGGCAGCGACATCGAAACGGCGGTTCCGTTCTGAAATTTGGCGCAGCCGCCGTGCAACGAAATATAGGAATCCACGCCGCTCGGTTTTCCGTGCTGGAGCTTTTCGGCTTCGAGCGAATATTCGTAATACCAGTCGGGTTTGAAATCGACGCGGAGATAGTGGCCCAACGCGCGGATTTCACTCAGCACCGTCGCGGCGGAAGAACCCATTCCGCAGCCCACCGGAATACTCGAACGCAGCTTCATCACCATGCCGGAATCAATATGCCGGTGCAGACCGTCGAGCGTGTGAATGAAAGCAAACCGGAAAAGGTCGATCGGCGCTTCGAGCACATAGCCGATGCCGATATCGCCGTTGAGAAATTCGCGGTATTTCTTTTCAACCCGGCGTTTGAGATCGCGCAGAGCCAGCAGCGTGTGCGAATCGCTCAGTCCGATTCCGGGCAGATCAAACGCAATCTGATTCCCGGCCTGCGGCGTCAGTTCAAATACGGCGCTTCGGTCGATCGCCATTGCAATCGCAGGCTTTCCGTAAACTACGGCGTGTTCGCCGCTTATAATCAACTTGCCTGGGGCCACTGCTTTCATGCGCTAATCCACTAACGATTCGTATTCGCGTTTGTGCTGACTGATTCCCGAAAACCGGAACGGCCCGGTTTTGTATTGCGGGAAAACATATTCCCCGCCATCGGTCGGCACCCCGTAATTGAAAATATCTTCGTATTGTTGATACGTCAGTTCGGTGCGGTTCGCGAGTAAATTCCGGTGCTGATCCGCATAGACAAAATCGCGGTAACCGGGCTGAACCACCCCGCTGAAAAATTCGCCGACACAGCCGGATCCGTAGCTGTAAAGGCCGATGCGTTTACCGGCCAGATCCTCTTCGGCGTTATCCAAAAGCGAACAGAGGCCGACATACATCGAACCCGAATAGCAGTTGCCGGTGATCCGGCTGTAAAGCAGGGATTCGCCGAGCAGGGTCTGCATCTGTTCGTCACCAACATCCGTTTTGCATTTCCGGCACAGTTTCCGGTGCGCCTTTTCGGCCATTTTCGTGAATGGAATGTGGTAGCAGAAGCGATCGAAATCACCCAGCCCGCGGCCGGAAAGTTCGGCATACTGCTTCCACGATTCGAGCAGCGCGTGAATATAAACGGTGGTTGAATATTTCCCGTCAACCAGCGCTTCGGAGCGATAATTCGGCCGCCAGAAATCCATCACATCTTCGGTGTAGTAACCGCATTCGGGTTCAATGGAAACCAAACGCGGGTCGGCGGAAATCAGAATGGCGACCGCACCGCAGCCCTGCGTCGCTTCGCCGGGACTTCCGAGTTCGTAGCGGGCGATATCGGACGCAATCACCAGCGCTTTTTTATCCGGATTCCGCGCCACAAAACCGACCGCCAACTGAATGCCGGCGGTCGCGCTGTAACAGGCCTGCTTCAATTCTACCGTTCGGCAACGGGGCGACATTTCGAGCAGACTGTGAACATAAATACCGGCGGCTTTCGATTGGTCGATTCCGCTTTCGGTGGCAAACAGAAGCAGCTCGACGTTTTCGAGTTCCCCCTCTTTCATTAAAGGGTAGGCCGCACTGGCGGCCAGCGTAACCACATCTTCGTCAGGCGCCGGAATCGCCATTTTTTCCTGCCCGATGCCGATGTAATATTTATCCGCCTCCACCGATCGCGCTTCCGCCAGCGTTTTGAGATCGAGGTAGTAGTGGGAGGAATAAAAGCTAAGCCGATCAATTCCAATGTTCATCAAGTATCAGCTCCTCCCGGCCTTTAATTTTGTCGGCCGATCCCGCGCCCAGCAGAAACATCGCCGTAATAAATTCGCGTTTAAACCGCCGGATCACGGCCTGTACCGCTTCGGCTGATTCCATCGCCGGCGTCAGAAACGGCCGCGCAATTCCGCACAGCGATGCGCCTAAAACCATGCTTTTAACCATATCAATCCCGTTACGGATTCCGCCCGATGCAATCAGTTCAACTTCGTGCGCATAGGGCTTCATTTTTTTCAGCGCCAGCGGCGTCGGAATACCCCAGTCTTTGAAGAGTTCACCCAGTTCCGGCTCGCCGCTTCGTCGGCTTTCAACCATACTCCACGACGTCCCCCCGCTTCCGGCAACATCGATGTGTTTGATTCCGGCACTCAGCAGATGTTCAACATCTTCGGCGGAAATTCCGGCGCCGACCTCTTTAATGATGACCGGTTTGCGAAGTTTACCGGCCACCTCTGCAATTTTACTTTTCAGCCCGGAAAAATCCGTATCGCCTTCCGGCTGCACCGCTTCCTGCAGCGGGTTCAAATGGAGGTAAAGCCCGTCCGCATCCAGCACCGCAACCGCCGCTTCGCAATCGGCGAAACCCAGCTCATAATTGAGCTGAACTGCGCCGAGATTTCCGAGCAGTACCGTATTCGGCGCGCGATCCCGCAATTCAAAACTCGCCCGCGCCGCTTCGTCGGAAAGGAATACCCGCTGTGACCCCACCGCCAGCGCCACCCCTTCCGCCTCCGCCGCAATCGCAAGGTTCCGGTTAATCCGGATCAGCTCCTTATCCGCGCCGCCGGTCATCGAAGAGATCAGCAGCGGGAACGAAAGTTTTTTACCCAGAAATTCAACCGACGGATCGACGTCCGCCAGATTCAGTTCGGGAAGCGCCCGGTGCGTCAGGTGAATGCGGTCAAAATAGAAACGCTTCCGATCCACCGCACTGTCGCCCGAAACAATCTGGATATGATCCAGTTTCCGTTGGTTAATTGGTTCCATAATGTGGTTAATCCTACAACGATTCCCCAAACGAAGAAAACCTTAAAGAGCACATCGCCGCGTGCAAATGACGCCCTTACACCGCACAAAGTATATCATCCAGCACCCACGGTCGTGGGTGCTGGATGATATACCTTGATGTTAAATCGCAGAATTCATTTACATTTATATGTTTATCATATTTATTCCATTTAACCCTTCACTGAGGAGGCGGTTATGGACTGCGAAAAAATTCAGGTTCCTGCCGGAGGCGGAAAAATCACGCTGCGCGAATACGGACACCTCGATGTTCCGGATCAGCCGGTTATCCCCTTCATTGAAGGCGACGGCGTCGGGCCGGAAATTACGGCGGCGATGAAAAAAATCATCGATGCGGCGGTTGAAAAGGCGTACAGCGGGAAACGGCGGATCCAGTGGATGGAGGTTTTTGCCGGCGAAAAAGCCACCCGAATTTATGGCGAAGATATCTGGCTGCCGGACGAAACACTGAAAGCGATCGACGAATACCGGGTTGCCATAAAAGGACCGCTCACCACCCCCGTCGGCGGCGGACGACGCAGCCTGAACGTCACCCTCCGGCAGGAGCTCGATTTGTATGTCTGCCAGCGCCCGGTGAAATGGTTCCAAGGCGTCCCCTCTCCGGTTCACAGCCCTGAAAAGGTCGATATGGTTGTTTTCCGCGAAAACTCGGAAGACATTTATGCCGGCATCGAATGGCCCGAAGGTTCCGCCGAGGTACAGAAGGTGATCGACTTCCTCCAAAACGAAATGGGCGTGAAATCGATCCGTTTTCCGGAAGATTCCGGTATCGGCATCAAACCCGTTTCCAAATCCGGCTCACAGCGGCTGATTCGCGCAGCCATTGAGTATGCCATCCACAACAACCGCAAATCGGTGACCATTGTTCACAAAGGCAACATCATGAAATTCACCGAAGGCGCCTTTTTAAACTGGGGGATCGAACTGGCCAAAGAGGAATTCGGCGCAATTTATCACGGCTCCGAAAAAGTCTACACCATTAAAAACCCGCACACCGGCGAAACGATTATCGTGAAAGACTGCATCTGCGACGCCTTCCTGCAGAACATTCTGCTCAAACCGCAGGATTACGACGTAATCGCCACCCTCAATTTGAACGGCGATTATGCTTCCGACGCACTTGCCGCCTGCGTCGGCGGAATCGGTATTTCGCCCGGCGCAAACATTAACTATCAGGGCGGCAAAGCGGTATTCGAAGCCACCCACGGAACAGCACCCGATATTGCCGGACAAAACAAAGCGAATCCCTGTTCATTGGTGCTTTCCGGCGAAATGCTGTTGCGCTATCTGCCGTGGACGGAAGCGGCCGATCTCGTACTGAACGCCGTCAACCGAACCATTAAAAACAAGACCGTTACCGGCGATTTCGCCCATATGATGGAAGACGCGATCTGGCTGACCTGCTCGGAATTCGCCGATACCGTCGTCACGAATATGTAACGCTATTTCGCCTTTTCCAAAACCGCCATGGCCCAATCGGAAACGTTTTTCAGGTCAGTTTCGTCGGGATGGCCTTCGGAATCTTTCCAAAGTTTACGGCGGGAATCGGTCGGCGCATTTCCGTGATTCTTCGGCAGTTTTTCCATCCATTCGATCATCTGCCGGTCGATTTCTCCCTGACAGATAAAGGTGTCGATGACGGTACTGTACGGGGCGGCTTCGGCGGCAGCGGTCATACTTTCGACCGCGTGTTGACTGTCGGGATAAGCTCCGAGCGTAGCGAATAGGGCGATTTTCTGATTGCCCAGTTTTTTCATGAATTCGCGCGCCGCCGCGTTTGCGTTTTCGGCCTCCACCCAGAAACCGACATAAACAAGATCATATCGCTCCGGATTCGGCGCAAGCTCGACCGGGCTCAGTTCGGCACCCGGAACAGTAATATGAACGGCCTCGGCCAGTTTGCGGGTGTTCCCGGTCTGGCTGGAATATGCGATCAGAATTTTCATTGGAAAACCTCGTCGTTTTATTGGGTTCAATTCCTACGCAAAAGAGGCCGCTGTGTAAATTCCCGATAAAGGAAATCAGCTTAATACGGCTTTTTGTTTTTCGATCAGTTCGCCGATCCCTTTTTCCGCCAGCGCCATCATCTGCATCAGTTCGTCTTTGCTGAACGGCGCGCCTTCGGCGGTACCCTGCACTTCAATGATTTTGCCCGATTCGGTCATCACGAAATTGGCGTCCACTTCGGCGGCGGAATCTTCGAGGTAGCACAGGTCGAGAATCGGGGTTCCTTTATTGATGCCGCAGCTGATGGCCGCCAATCCTTCAGTCACCGGATCCTGTTTAATCAGCCCCTCTTTCATTAACCGCTGGATCGCCAGTTTAAGGGCTACATACGCGCCGGTAATGGAAGCCGTACGGGTTCCGCCGTCGGCCTGAATTACGTCGCAATCGAGGTAAATCTGCCGCCGTCCGAGTTTCTGCAAATCAACGACTGCGCGGAGCGAACGGCCGATCAGCCGCTGGATTTCCATGGTTCGTCCGCCGATTTTCCCCTTAGAGGATTCGCGCTGGGTCCGATCCTGCGTGGCCGCCGGAAGCATGCTGTATTCCGCCGTCACCCATCCGCCGGGCACATTCTGGAACCGCATCCAGCCGGGCACATTTTCGTCAACGCTGGCCGTACAAATGATCCGGGTATTTCCCATTTCGACCAAAACCGACCCTTTGGCCGACGGGATGAAATCCTTGGTGAACCGGATCGGCCGCAATTCATCGGGCGCGCGCCCGTCGAGCCGTTTTCCGGAGTTTTCAACTATGGCATCCAAATCGATACCGCCGCTTAAATTGATCTCTTTTTTCATAGTCCGCGCATGGTGGCGGAGATTAGGGTTCAATGCAACGGAAATGACGGGGCAGAAACGGCAGGCGCGGGAGGCGGACGGGAAAAGCCCCCCTTTCTCCCCCGCGCCCCCACTTTCCCCCGAACATTTTCACCCGGAAATTGGATTTGACAACGGGCGATATGTTGGTAGTTTAGCCTGCTTTTCGGGATGCCTTAGGAAAAACCTGTGGTTTTCCCGGGGCAGTTATCAGGTATTGGTTATCGGTTAACAGGCAACTTAAGCCACGTTCCGACAACAAATAACGGATAACAGATAACCGAAGCCGCAGGCTTCATTAAAAGGAATTTTTAGCGATGAAACGTACATACAACCCTTCAAAACTGAAACGCGCACGCAAGTGCGGATTCCGCAAACGCATGGAAACGGCAGACGGTCGTAAAGTGCTGAAACGCCGCCGCCAGAAGGGCCGTAAGCGCCTGACTGCTGTTTAATTTGCAGGGAATTATGCCGAAGCCCCGCCAGAGGGAGTCGGACCATTCTATCGACTCAAGCCCGCCGACCAGCGGGCTTGATCGTTGTCTATCCAAACAGCAGCGGCTGAAACACTCCGCCCTGTTTTCCGAAACGTTCGCCCAGAATAAAAAATGGGTCGGGCGTTTTATGGTTTTATGGCTCCGTTCCGGTGAAAATGCGTCGCTGCGGCTCGGGGTGGTGACGAGTAAAAAAGTGCACCTGCGGGCGAACAGGCGGAATTTTGCACGGCGGCGCCTGCGCGAAGCCTACCGAAATCTCCGCCCTTTTATGTCGGGGGATTTCGATGTTTTACTTGTCGGACGCCGGGCGATTTTGACGGCGGAATGGGGCGATATTTTGAACGAGCTGCTGAAGCTGGCGCAGAAAGCAGAACTGATCTCCGGCGAAAATCCGGAACGGGCAAAACAAGAGGTTCTTAAACACAAAGACACAAAGGACTCGAAGAAGAGCTCTTCGTGAGATTTGCGCCTTCGCGTTAATAAGGTTTTATGAAAAATCCGGTTGCCAGCGTGTTAATCCTGATGATTAAGGGCTATCAGAAAATGATCAGCCCCTGGCTCGGGCAGCGCTGCCGCTTCCACCCGACCTGTTCCAACTATTGCATTGATGCACTCAAACAACATGGTATGGTCTACGGTCTTTGGCTCGGAATCAAAAGGCTCTGCAAATGCCACCCTTTTCATCCCGGTGGTTACGACCCCGTTCCCGAAACCAAAAAGAAGAATGGATGACAGGATGATTGGATTACCGGAAGAAGCCCTTCCCGCCTATCCAGATATCCGCTCATCCAACTAATCCAAGAGAGAAACTATGAATAAAAAAGATTTACTACCCGTAATCATTCTGGCGTTGCTGATTCCGCTTTGGATGGTTATCGACCGTAACTTCATTGCGCCGAAATTTCCGGCAAAAACACCCCCCCCCGCTGAACGGCCCGCCGAACAGCCTCCAGTCGCCGAAATTGAAAGCTTCCCGGCCGACACCACACTGAGCGCTGCGCAGGAAATCGCCGAAAAACCCGCCGAACCGGCGGAAGAGGAGATTATTGCCACCATTGAAAACGATCTGATCAAACTGGAACTGACCTCTTACGGCGGCGGCATTAAACGGGCAACCCTCAAAGAATATCCCGAACTGAACGAAGACAACAGCCCCCCGGTTGTCCTCGACTTTTCCGATTCAGCCGCTCTGGTTTACGAGGGCATTCCCGGCCTTACGCTCGCGGATGCACTGAATGTTAAAACGGCAGAAGACGGCCAGTCGGTCACCTTCACCAAAGCGTGGGAATCCGGCGGTGTTTTCGTGCGGACCATCACCGCAACCAACGGCTATATGCTCGACATCAACGACCGCATTGTAAATTCCGAAGCCCAAACGCTGAATATCCCGGCCGCCCGCATCCTCACCGGTCGCATGGGAAATCCCGCCGACATGAAGGCCATGAAAGGCCTCAGCATCCTCGGCGTCGACACCTACACTCCGGACGGCGGCGTAAACTACTGGGGACGCAAACTGAACACACTTTACAAAGACGCCGGGAAACCGGCCTCCATCGATACTGTTCCGGAAGACATGCGCGGCATCCCGGTGGACTGGATTTCAACAAAAAACAAATTTTTCACCCAGATTCTCAGTCCGGAAAACCCGATTGCCACCATGGCGGTTTTGTCCGATCGGGACATGGGCGGGAAAGGGATTGTTCCCGAAAGCATCGCCGCAGCCCTCGTCTTCCAACCGGCCGCCGTCGCACCGAATCAGACACTCGAACTGAACTACACCTATTTCATCGGCCCCAAAAAATACAGCATCCTCAAACAAGCCAGCTCCCATCACATGGAAAAAGTGATGGAATTTGAAACCATCGGCATGTGGTCATTCATGAACTGGCTGATGGAACCCTCCCGGAGAGCCCTACTCTGGACACTGAACGTCTTCTACGGAATCCTTGGAAACTACGGTGTCGCCATCATCCTGCTGACCCTGCTTGTTCGCATCCTGTTCTGGCCACTCACGCACAAAAGCACCGAAAGCATGAAACGGATGCAGGAACTTCAACCTCAAATCAAAGCCATTCAGGAAAAATACAAAAACAACCCGCAACGAGCTCAACAAGAGGTCATGCAGTTTTACAAGGAAAACAAAGTTAACCCGATGGGCGGCTGCATCCCGATGTTTGTACAAATCCCGGTGTTTATTGCACTCTACACAGTGTTACGCAACGCCATTGAGTTGCGCTTTGCCGGCTTCCTCTGGATTGCCGACCTCAGCCATCCGGAAAACCTGCTGGCGGGGAAAATTCCCTTCGTCGGCTCCCTCAATATTCTGCCCCTCGTCATGTCTGTATCCATGATTTGGCAGCAAAAACTGACCTCACCCGGAACCGCCGCCACGCCCGAACAGCAGCAACAGCAGAAAATGATGATGTTCATGATGCCGATTATGATGCTCTTCTTCTTCTACAGCATGCCCTCCGGCCTTGTGCTTTACTGGACAACCAGCAATCTGCTGATGATTGCCCAAACCGCCATCCGCAACGTCCGAAAGAAAGCGAAAGAAGCGTAACGTCATTTCCGATTGCTGATTTGCGATTGGCGATTGGCGATTGGCGATTGGCGATTATGGCACGGTGAACGGAAGAGCTATTCAATCCAAAATCAGCAATCCAAAATCGAAAATCGAAAATCGAAATTTGATCAGTGCACTTTGCGCAGATGCGAGGGCAGGATACGGAGCTGGTCGCGGTATTTGGCGACGGTTCGCCGCGCGATTTTAATCCCCTGCTCTTCGAGCAGTTTCACCAGCTTAGCGTCGGAATAGGGCTTCTTTTTATCTTCACCGCGCACAATCTCGGAAAGCGCCGCCTTCACGCTTTCATTTGAAATCGCCTCGCCGCTGGCGGTCTGCACACCCGGCTTGAAGAAATATTTCATACTGAGCAGGCCGCGCGGCGTCTGCATATATTTCCCGGCGGTCGCACGGCTGATGGTGGTTTCGTGCACATCCAGCAGTTCGGCCACCGTTTTCATATTCAACGGCTTTAAGCGGGAAACCCCGTGGTCAAAAAACTCGCGCTGAATACGGACAATTTCGACCGCAATCCGATAAATGGTATCCATCCGCTGATCGATGCTTTGGATAAACTGTTTCGATTTGGCGATTTTTTCGCGGATATAAACCTTCACCTCTTTCGAGGTGTTCGGGTCTTTGAGCATTTGCAGATATTTCTGACTGATAAAAAGGTTCGGATACGGCTTACGGTTCTGCGTGATGACATATTCACCGTCTCTCTTTTCAACGATGATCTCCGGCGTCACATACTCAATCCGCTCTTCACTGAAATTACGGCCCGGTTTGGGGTCAAGTTTTGCAACCGCCCCAGCCAGTTCCTTCACGCGATCGATGGTCAGTCCCATCGCGCGGGCAATATCCTCATATTTATGGCGGCCCAGCAGATCGAGGTGATCCGCCACAATCTGATATTCCTGCGTATTCTTTTTTCCGGCCCGCTTCAGCTGTAGCAGCAGACACTCCCGCAGGTCGCGCGCACCGACGCCCGGCGGATCAAATTCGTGGATCGTTTCGAGTATTTTATCGAGCGTTTCCGCCGGAAAATTCGGCAGCGCCAGCAGGTCTTCAACATCCAGCTGCAGATATCCGTCGTCGTCAATATTGCCGATGACAATCTCGGCAATCTTCTTTTCATAATCATTCAGACCGGAAAGCGACAGCTGATCGAGTAGCTGGTCGTGCAGCGAAGAGGATTCGGAGAGCGAATCCATCATATACTGGTATTTTTCTTCCGCATCCGCGCCGCCGAGCATCTGGCGGTTCTCATAATAATTATCGCCCCACTCCTCGCCCAATGCCGCCAGCTTTTCGAACTCATTATCAAACTCATCGCGCTCAACATCCTTCGTGCCCTGTTCAATTTCAATCTGGGCATCGGACTGTTCCTGCGTGGCTTCGAGCGTGGGGTTTTCGGACAGCTCCTGCTTAATCATCTGCTGGAGATCCAGCAGCGGCATCTGCAGGATTTCCAACGACTGGAAAAGATGCGGTGCAAGCACCTGCTGCATCTTCATTTCCTGACTTAAAACTAATCCGTGATGTGCCATGCCGTAGAATCTAGGCGGTTCCCCGGCATTTCTCAAGCCATGTTTTGTCATTGATTAAAGAAATTCCAATTCATAACCCGGGGTAAACATCAGGCCAAAACCGCCCAATCGGAACGGTTCCGCCGACATCCGGTCGGTCGCACAAAATCAGGTTCCTGCCTATGTCCATGAATTGATAACGTAGAAGCGACGCCCTCGTCGCTTTATGCACACCCGGTGTAGCTCTCGACGGGAACGCGACGAGGGCGTCGCGTCTACGTTTCCAGCCTTCAAGCTATTCCCCCTCCCCGCACCCCACCCCCTTAACCAAACCGCCCTCGGAGCAAATAGCTGTTAAAAAGAATTCCCATCCCGGCCCCCGCCCCTATTATGGTTTTTATTTAGGAGATCCCCGTTTCATGAGTTTGGAAGTTTGCGTTTTGGCCAGCGGCAGTTCCGGGAACTGCACCTATATTGCGTCCGAAAAAACCCGTATTTTAATTGATGCCGGGCTTAGCGCAAAGCAGGTCGCCGTACGGCTTGAGCAGATCGGTGTCGTTCCCGAGAGCATTAACGGGATCTGTGTTTCGCACGAACACGGGGATCACGTCGCCGGAATCCGGGTTCTACAGAAACGGCACGGTATTCCGGTTTATGCCAATGCCGGCACGCTCAACGGAATCCGGCGGCAACCCAAATCGCACGAAATTACCGCCCGGATATTTCAAACCGGCGCGCCCTTTCAAATTGGCGATATTACCGTTGAGCCCTTTTCCGTCCCGCACGATGCCTATGAGCCCGTCGGATTCCGCCTGATCAACGGCGAATGCCGCGTCGGAATCGTTACTGACCTCGGAATGCCCACTGCGCTCGTGCGGGATAAATTGAGAGGATGCAGCGCCATCATCATCGAATCCAATCACGACGAAGACCTGCTCCGGGAAGCCCTCCGCCCGTGGCCGCTCAAACAGCGGATCCGCAGTCGGCAGGGCCACCTTTCAAATATTGACGCCGCCCGGCTCATTGCCGAGAGCGCAACGGAAGCTCTCCAGCACGTATTCCTCGCCCACCTCAGCTCCGACTGCAATACCCCCGATATCGCCCTGCGCACCATCGCTTCCCAGCTCCGGCTCGACGGACTCGGCCATATCAACCTCGAAATTTCCAAAACCTCCGAAATCTCAAGCGTCTGGAAATACGCCTGCGCAATAAATGCCTATCGAGTAGCCGAGGGAGGTTGCCCTCCCTAAGCTCTCCCACCACCGGGCATACGGTTCCGTACCACGGCGGTTCCGAATGATCATGCTGTTCTGTTTCCCAGTAACGTTTCA
>QKFE01000174.1 GCA_003252225.1 Kiritimatiellales bacterium
CGACGACCTCACCGTCTACCGGATGGCCGCCGACCGCTTTATGCTCGTCGTCAATGCCGGTACTGCCGAAAAAGACGCCGAATGGATTCGGGGGCATATTTCAAAAACCACCCTATTTGAAAACCGGTCGGACGGGCTGGCGAAGCTGGATCTGCAGGGGCCGGAATCGCGCGCGGTTTTAACCGGTATTTTGGGCGGCGTTCCGGAACTCGGCTATTTCCGCTTCACCGAACTGGAAAACGGCTGGATTTTGAGCCGCACCGGATATACCGGTGAATTCGACTATGAAATTTACCTACCAAATTCTGAAGCCGCCGGCCTTTGGGATCAATTAACCGGCCATCCGCTTTGCGAACCCGGCGGGCTCGGCGCGCGCGATACCCTCCGCCTCGAAATGGGCTACCCGCTTTACGGCCACGAACTCTCCGAAAACCGCACCCCGGTTACCGTTTCGCGCGGCGCCTTCATCGATATGTCGAAAGAGTTTATCGGGAAAGAAAACGTCGCGGCCGATCTCGACGATCCCGAAGTGCTACTGGTCGGGCTTAAATTTGATTCCAAACGCGCCGCGCGCGAACACGATAAAATTTACTTTCTGGATATTGAAATCGGCGAAGTCACCAGCGGCTCCCTCGCGCCCAGCCTCGGCGTCGCCGTCGCGATGGCCTTCATTGAGCCCGAATTTGCCGAAACCGGCCAAACTGTCGATGTTGAAATCCGCGGTAAACGCTTCCCCGCCGAAGTCACCGACCTCCCGTTTTATAAAGAAGGAACCGCTAGAAGTTAAACCACGAATCATGCGAATTAAACGAATGCCGATTTCGTGCTGATTCGTGTTAATTCGTGGTGAAAGAAAGAAGTGTGAATATGAAAAAGACACCGTTTTGTGCAACGAGCGAACAGGATCAGTCGGCGATGTTTGAATCGCTGGGTATCGCCGATTTTGACGAACTGTTCGCCGCAATACCCGCCGAACTGCGCTGCGGGGAACTCAATATCCCCGAAGGCCTCTCCGAAATGGAGATGATGCAGCACATCCGTAAAATCGCCTCCAAAAATTCGACCAACCTCGTCAATTTCTGCGGCGCCGGTTTTTACGACCACTATATCCCCGCCGCCGTCAACGCGCTTTCCAGCCGCGGCGAGTTTTACACCGCCTACACGCCGTACCAGCCCGAAGCCTCGCAGGGAACATTGCAGGCCGCATTTGAATACCAAACCGCCATCTGCCGGTTGACCGGAATGGATGTGGCCAATGCCTCGCTGTTCGACGGTGGTACCGCGCTGATTGAAGGCATTATGATGGCGATGCGCCAAACCAGACGGAACCGGGTTTTGGTCGATGAAGGCGTCAGCCCGATTTACCGCACAATGATCCGCTGTTACATGCAGAACCTCTCCGTTGATTACAAGGAAGTCCCGCTTTCAAAAAACGGCGTTGCGGATCGGGCGGTATTTTCCGGAATGCTCGATGAAACCGTCGGGGCCGTTGTTTTTCAGAACCCCAATTTTTTCGGCTGTCTCGATAACCTGAAAGACCTCATCGAAAAAGTACACAGCGTTAAAGCCCTCGCCGTAATGTCGGTTTATCCGGTGGCGCTTTCGCTGGTTGAAACGCCCGGCGCGATGGGGGCGGATATTGTCACCGGCGAAGGGCAGAGCCTCGGATTGCCGCTCAATTTCGGCGGACCCTATCTCGGGTTCATGGCCGTCAAAAAGGAGTATGTCCGCAAAATGCCCGGCCGTATCGTTGGCGAAACGGAGGATAAAAAGGGTCGCCGCGGATATGTCCTCACTTTGCAGGCGCGCGAACAGCATATCCGCCGCGAAAAAGCGACCTCGAACATCTGTTCAAACGTCCAGCTCTGCGCATTGCGGGCCATTATTTACCTGTCGCTCGTCGGGCGCGAAGGGTTCCTCGAAGTCGGGCGCGACTGTATGGACCGCGCCAGTTACGCCTATCACAGACTGACCGATATCGACGGCGTTGAACCTGCCTTTAACCGCCGCTTCTTTAATGAGTTTGCTATCCGCCTGCCGAAAGATGCCACCGAAGTCGTCAGCGCCCTCGTCGATCAGGGCATCGCCGCCGGCTTCCCGGTCGGCCGCTATTACAAAGGTATGGAAAACGTCCTCCTTTTGGCCTTCACCGAAAAACGCACCAAAGAGGAGAT
>QKFE01000331.1 GCA_003252225.1 Kiritimatiellales bacterium
AGAAGCCTTCCTCAAAATGGTGTGCATTGCAGAGCCCGCCATCGCGCACCGTACAGTCGATAATTTTCAGGCCGGGATCAAAGGTCACCCAACCGGCGCTTTTATCCTGCGTCTCAGAGCCGGTTTTGTTTGTCTTAGTCATCGTTTTCTCCTTTAAAGCAGACTCTTTTTCAGCGGCCTCCGCTTTTTCGGCCATCCGTTTCAATGCCTCCTGCCGACTCCCCGTCTGGAGCGATTCCGAGTATTGAACCCCCCGAATCCGCTGACGCCAGTAATAAACTCCGCCGCGCAGCTTCAGGTTCTTTATCCCGGTTCCCTCAAATGTCGACATGCGCATCACTCCAACTGATCACATTTAAAAAATATGATGCGTATTGATGCGTTTTTTGACCAACGTGTCAACCTTGCGCTTTAAATGATTTCAACCCGCACGCGCTGACTTTTCCCAGACTCGTCCCTTTGCTTTACACGACGAAATGACCTGAATATCTGCGTTATAGATACGGCGGATTAATATCGGGATTTCTTTGACCACAAAAAACCTAGCGCGGCATAGCCGCAACCAAACTTGAACCACTAATTAACACGAATGGACACTGATTTTTAACAGAAGAGCGCAAAGATCGCGAAGTTGTAACATCCGTTCTTAGCGTGCTTCGCGTCCTTCTGTTTGAAAAATCTTTCCGAAAATACAAGAAATCGGCGGATGGTAGTACACGAAGCCACAAAACCGGCGGTGCTGTTTTTGTGAATTGTCGGCTTCGCCTCACGTTCGCATGTGTTTTTTGTGCCTGAAAACACCGCCGTGATTCTTTTGGATCATTGCGGGAATTCGTCAGGGCGAATATAGGTATCCGGTTTTCTGTGATGCGGGGGAATCACTCATTGGAGGGAGGGTTCTTTGCATAACCTGCATTGCAGCGCCGTCCGGCAAAACAGCCGAAAAAGAGGAGGATACGATGATAAAACGCAGAACAAGGGGTATTTTTGCCCTGATCACAACCTTGAGCACCACACTCCACGCCGCAACCTCCACGCCGGTTCGCTCGTTCAGGATCGCGGAATAACGATTTCAAAAATACCCGGTGATACGATCGGTCTGAAAGTCGGCCTCGCCGTCAGCACCGACTATTTCGGAAATCCCATCGAAGGCGAACCGGATCTCGGCGCAGTTGAAATGGACACCGGATACGGGTCGGCCGCCAAACCGCTACGGCCCGTACTCTCTCGCAAGATCGTCAACCAGTTCCAGCATGAGGTCTTTTCGGACACTCGACTTGCGCCAAAACAGGGCGATGGTTCGTTCGGCTCCGCCGCCGGTAAGTTTCAGGTAATGCAGGTGCGGGTTGCGTTTGGCGACGCAGTCGGGAATCAGGGAAATCGCGCGGCCCATCGCAATCATCTGCAACAGCGTCTCCATTGACGATGCGCGGAAATTGAGTACTTCGCCGAGTCCGGCCGTGGCGCAATAACCGAGCGCCTGTCCGCGCAGACAGTGTCCCTCTTCCAATAGCAAAAGCCGCTCATCGCCGAGCTTGGCTGGATCAACTGTTTTCCGCGTCCCCAACGGGTGATTCGGCGCAACGCCGACATAAAAGGCTTCCGAAAAAATGGTGCCGTATTCCAGCTCATCGTGTTTTTCAGGCAAGGCCAGAAAGGCGGCATCAATTGTTCTGGCCTTGAGCCGTTCGAGCAATACGTGCGTTTTTTCCTCAACCAGATTGACCTGTAAGTTCGGATAGCTGTCGACGAGATGGTCGATAATCTGCGGGAAATAATAGGGGGCTAAAGTCGGGAAGGCCCCGATTGAAAGCTGGCCGGCATACGGGTCGTTCCAGACTTCGGAAAGCGCCTCAATTTCAGCAACCTGCTGCATCACAATCCGCGCGCGGCTGAGCACTTCCATTCCCGCCGGAGTAAAAAAGAACCCCTTTGTATTCCGTTCCAGCAGTTGGATTTCAAGTTCCTCTTCGAGCTTTTTAATTTGGATGCTCAACGCCGGCTGGCTCACATTGCAGACTTCCGCCGCTTTATGAAATCCGCCCGTTTCTTCCAACGCCAATAGATATTTAAACGCCTGTAAATTCATTAATAAACCCTTAAACAGAAGATCGCAAAGGCCGCAAAGCATAGGCTGTTCATTCTTAGCGAACGTTGCGGACTTGGTGTTAT
>QKFE01000035.1 GCA_003252225.1 Kiritimatiellales bacterium
GAAGCCCCGCGCGATATGTACGGGAAGCTGATGAGTGTGCCGGACGATCTGATGTGGAAATATTTTGAATATATCCTCTGCTGGCCGAAAACAAAGGTGCAGGAAACGCACGCCAAAGTGGCGAACGGCGAACTGCATCCGCGCACGGTTAAAGATATGCTCGGTCAGGAAGTGGTGGCCCGCTTTATCGGGGCCGACGAAGCCAAAGCGGCTTCCGAAGAATTTACGCGTGTTTTTGCGCAGAAGGAGCTGCCGGATGAAATTCCGGAAGTTGTGATTCCTGCGGAAACGATCGGACTTCTGAATCTGATGGTTCAGGCCGGGCTGTGTAACAGCAACGGCGAGGCGCGCCGTTTGATTAAGCAGGGCGCCGTAAAAATCAACGATGAAAAAATAACCGATGAACGCGCCGAGATTACCCCGGAAGACGGCATGATTATCCGTTCCGGAAAGCGCGGCTTCGCAAAAATTTTAATTAAATAACACCTCACGCAAAGTCGCAAAAACGCAAAGAAAATCAACTTCGTGTCTTTGCGCCTTAAGAGAGCAACGCGAACGAGCGTGAGTTAATTTAGATTATGGAGGTTTAAAATGGCCGGACATAGTAAGTGGGCAAACATTAAGCACAAAAAAGGCAAAGCCGATGCCGCGCGCGGCAAGGTGTTCAGCCGAATCGCAAAGGAAATAATTGTGGCGGCAGCGGCCGGCGGCGGGAATCCGGCGGATAATATCCAGCTGCGCGCGCTGATTCAGAAAGCGAAAGCGGCCAATATGCCGAACGATAATATCGACCGTGCCGTCAAAAAAGGAACGGGCGAACTCGAAGGCGGTCAGCTGATGGAAGGCTCCTATGAGGGCTATGCCGCCGGCGGCATTGCGGTGGTGGTTAAAGTGCTGACCGATAACAAAAACCGTTCCGCTTCGGAAGTGCGTTTCGCATTCACCAAAGCAGGCGCAAATATGGCCGAACAGGGCGCGGTCAGCCGTATGTTTCAGCGCAAGGGCCAGATTTTTATCGATAAAGACAAGGCGGACGAAGATACACTGATGGATCTGGTTTTGGAAGCGGGGGCTGAAGACCTGAAAACCGACGGCGACCAGTTTGAAATTATTACCGACCCCGCCGATTTCGATACGGTTTCAGAAGCGATCACCTCGGCCGGAATCCCGATGGATGAAGAGTCGCAGATCACCCTGATTCCGGATCTGCTGACTGAAGTGTCCGATGTGGATCAGGCAAAGAAAATCATGAACTTTGTGGACGCGCTCGAAGCACTCGACGATGTTCAGTATGTTTACACCAACTTCGATATTTCCGACGAGATCGCCGCCCAGCTCGAAGCGGAATAGAAATATAACTCGCGCAAAGACGCGAAGTCGCTAAGAAGAGGTTGGTTTTTGCTTTGCGCCTTTGCGTCTTTGCGCGAAAACTATTCTTCATGGCAAAAGAAACGGTCAGGATTCTGGGCATCGATACTTCGCTCCGTTCGACGGGGGTGGGGATTATTGAGGCGCGGGGTTCTGAAATGCGGGCCATTGCGTATGGGCGTATCCGCAACAAGCCGTCCGAACCGCATTCCCTCTGCCTTGAAAACATATATAAATCGATCTCCGATTTAATTGAAACGCATTCCCCCGACTGCGCCGCAATCGAGGGCGCATTTTTTGCAAAGAACGCCAAAACCGCGATGCTGCTCGGGCAGGCGCGCGGCGCAGCGATTACGGCCTGTGCCGTTCAGGAACTGGCCATTACCGAACACGCTCCCCGAAGTGTGAAATCATCGGTGGTCGGCACCGGAACCGCAACCAAGGAACAGGTCGGTAAAATGGTGATGCGCCTGCTCAACCTCAAAGAACCGCCGCAGGAAGACGCGGCCGATGCGCTGGCCATTGCGATCTGCCACTACCATCAACTCTCCCTCCCTGCGGAGATGCGGACGAAAAAAATATAAACACAAAGGCACAAAGGGTACAAAGATTTGTCCAGCTATGCTTCGTGCCCTTTGTGCCTTCGTGTTAAAAAATGTTTATGAATGAGCATGTGAAACCTGAGTGGCAGACGGAGCTCTCGATCTGTTCGTACGATGTTGATCCTCATATGACGGCCAGTGTGCCGACGCTGTGCCGCTTTATGCAG
>QKFE01000182.1 GCA_003252225.1 Kiritimatiellales bacterium
TGCAGTCCTTTAAAGGCCTTTTCCGGATTGGAGAGGATTTCGACGCCGGAGGCATAAGGTTCAACATCGCCGCGTTCCGCAATCCATTTTTCGCGAATGGCGGGAAGGCCCTGTTTCAAATCGGGCTCATAGCTTGCGTCGGTGTACGCGCCGCTCACATCATAAAGGCGCAGATTTTCGTTATCGCCGTGTAGCTTGATTTCGCGGAACGGCACCCGCAAATCCGGGCGCGAACCTTCGACATAAACCTTTTCCGACCGCGGGAAATATTTTCCGTAACCACTCATAAATCAGTTATCCGTTAATCGTTATTCGTTATCAGGAAACCCGCGAAAGAAAACCAATTAACTGACAACCAGTAACCGGCAACTGCTTTCTGAAGGCGAATGCCGAAAGAAAAGCCTCGCTTCCCTTCGCGGCATAACCCGCACAGGTTCCAAGGGTTTAACTCTCAGCGGCCGAAACCGCTCCCCCAGCGAACAAAAAGGCACGCTACTGAATCAGCGCGATGTTTCAATTTAATTTAAACTGTTTTTCACCGCGCGCGGTTGACGAGGGTGAAATAGCCGCGGATACCGTTGGAAATACCGCGGGCGACGGCTTCGCGGTAATCGGCGGTATTTAAAAGCCGCCCCTCTTCGGGGTTGGTCAAAAAGCCGCTTTCAACCAATACGGCGGGACAGGGCGCATTTTTGAGCACGGCAAACCGCGCGCGGCGCAGTCCGCGGTCGCGCCGCTGGGTCTGTTTGAGAAGATTACTTTGCATGGAAAATCCGAGCACGGCGTTTGCGTTGTCGTGGCTGTTGTTTTTCTGCGGGGATTTATCGCCGCCTGCCCCGTAGTGGTTGGTGGAATCGAAACCGGAGACGGTCGTGATAAAGGATTCAACGCCGTGGGCGGACGGATCGCCGGCGCCGTCGGCATGAATACTGACAAAAAGGTCGGCGCCGACCTGATAGGCATAATCCGTCCGCTGCGTCAGCGATGGAAAGGTGTCGCCGGTACGGGTCAGGCGTACGGCGATTTTATTCTCTTCGAGGTGCTTTTTGACGCGGTAGGCGATATCGAGCACCACCTGTTTTTCGTACACTTTTTCGGCACTGACTGCGCCGGTATCTTTGCCGCCGTGGCCGGGATCGAGCACCACCAGTTTCGGCGGATGTTTCGGCACGTAATAATAGGAGCGCAAAACCGGATCGATCCCTTTCTTGAAATCGACTTCGCGGATCATCACATTTTTGCCCGATTGATATGCCGGGCAATGCAGCCACAGCTGGACGCCGTTGATCCAGGCGTAGCGGCTGCTGATTTCCACCTCCAGCTTGTTCCACTTGTTCTGCATCACCACTTTTTTGCCCGAAAGCTCCATTTTCATGGAATAGATCCGCGCGATGTACGCCAGCGAAACATCATCGCCGGACGACGATTTGGCCTCGACGGCACGCGTGCCGCAGCCCGCCAAAAGGGCCGCCTGCGACAAAAACAGCTTTCTGGTAATTGAATGCATAAAACCTCGGAACCAAGCTATAGAACGGGAAAGGGTTTGAAAAGAGCCGAATCAATCCGTTTTAATTCCGCCATGAGAAACAAGGTAATCAACGACCACCTGATGTCCGGTCTGCGCAAAGGCGTCATCGGAATCGGGCTGGTTTTACTGTTCGGAACCATCGGCTACGACCTGATCGAAGGCTGGAGCCTGCTGGACAGTTTTTATATGACCGTCATCACCGTTTCCACCGTCGGCCTCACCGAAGTACACCCCCTTTCCGGCGCCGGCCGCCTTTTCACCACCCTGCTGATTCTCGGCGGCGTCGGGGTAATGGCCTACTGCCTCACCCGCCTGGCCGAATTTATGTTTCAGCGCAGCATTTCCAACGTTCTCGGGAGAAGAGCCATGACCAAAAAAATCGCCGAAATGAAAAACCACGCCATTATCTGCGGCTACGGACGAACCGGTACCCACGTCGTCTCCGAGCTGCTTTCCGCAAAACAGCCCTTCGTTGTCATCGAAGAAAACGAGGAACTGGCGAAGCCGCTCATCGAGCAGGATATTCCGCACATCATCGGCGACGCCACCGAAGAGGAAACCCTCAGTCAGGCGAACATCTGTAAAGCCGACTCCCTCGTTGCCGCGCTCGATTCCGACGCGGAGAACCTCTTCCTCACCCTCACCGCCAGCGGTATGTGCAAAGATCTGCGGGTAATCGCCCGGGTGCACGACCCCGAAAACGCGCGCAAATTTAAAAAGGCCGGCGCAAAACGGGTGGTATCCCCGATTTCATCCGGCGCCAGCCAGATCGCCCAGTTAATCACCCGTCCGTCAATTGTCGACCTCGTTGAACTCGTTACGCAGGATAAAAGCATCGCCCTGCAGGTCTTCGAATACACCATCGACGAAAAGAGTGAAATGCTCGGCAAAACACTGGCCGAAGCGCACGTACGCCAAACCCTCGGCTCCATGGTGATCGCCGTGAAACACAAAGACGGATCAACCGCATTCGATCCTGGCCCGCAAACCCGGCTCAATCTGGGCGATACACTCGTCGCCATCCGCCAACCGGAAAACGGCTGATCGCCGTTCAGCAGGGAGCGTGGGGCAGGGAGCCGGGAAAAGCTTTACACTCCACGCCCCCGACTCCAAGCTCCACGCAAAAATCAGGAAAAAATATGGCTCTGCTTGAAACCAAATTTTATGCCCGCAGTATCGACCTATCGGTCGGAATGAACATTATTCTGCCCGAACACTCCGAAGCGTGGAAAGAGCCGCCCGCCGTACTCTACCTTTTGCACGGCCTTTCCGGCGACCACACCTCGTGGTGCCGCAATTCGAACATTGAGCGCTATGCCCGCGAATACAACCTCGCCGTCATTATGCCCGATGCGTACAAAAGCTTTTATTCCGACATGAAACACGGCTCAAATTATTCTGCCTTTTTCACCGAAGAACTGCCGATGCTGATTCAGCGCTGGCTCAATGTTTCAACCGATCCGGCCAAAACCTTTATTGCCGGCAGTTCGATGGGCGGATACGGCGCCGTCAAACTTGCTCTCGCCCATCCCGGGCGCTATTCCGCCTGCGCCGCTTTGGCCGGCGCGCTCGACCTCGCATCGCACATCAGCGACGAATGGGACGAATCCCGGCAGCGCACATTCGAAGCCGTTTTCGGCGATATCCGTTCCGTACCGAGTTCCGATTTCGACCTTATTGAAAAAATCAGGTCGCTCGAACAGATTCCCGAAACCGAATTTTATGCCGCCTGCGGGACGGAAGATTACCTCTATCAGGATTCTGTCACTTTCCGCGAAGCCGCCGCCGAAGCCGGCCTTTATCTGACCTACGAAGAGTGCGCCGCCGAACACAACTGGGATTTCTGGGACAAATATATCCAGCGCGTCCTCGAATGGCTCCCGATCGAAAAACTCCAAAAACCAACCGTAAATTAACCACGAAATACACCTAACACACGAAAGGGAAACAAACACAACGACCTGTTTTCGTGTGTTTGGTGTATTTCGTGGTTATCGTTTATTTCTTCGCGATGAAACGGGCGATATCTTCGAGGCGGATAAATCCGACGGGGTGCTGGTGGGCATCGATCACAACGGCAATATGGCGAGGATTCCGGCGCAGGCGGTAAAAGGCGGATTTAATATTCCGCCGCTCGTCTATTTTGAGCACATCGTCGGCATAGAGCTTCAGCGGCTCGGAATCCGCCAGTTTGCGGTTGATGATGCTGAACATTGAAACGGTTCCGACCACGGCGTGTTTGTGCAGCAAAACCGCGTCCGACGTTTCGCGCCGTTTTACCAGCTCCTTAAAGTCGGCGACGGTGGCGGTTTCGGGCAGGCTCGGCATCTTTTTAAAGGGCGTCATCAGCATACGGACCGGCACCTGATGCATCGAGGTGACGTTGTCGATCATTCGGTTGACGTCGGAGGAAATTACGCCCTCTTTTTCGCCGACGGTGAAGTATTCGCGCAGCGCGTCGGGCGAAAGGCGGTGCAGATCGCGGCCGGAAGTGCTCGACGCCCCGTGGGTCAGAAATTTGAAAAGCTCCCGCAGCGGCCACGTGACGGGCCAAAGAATCCAGACGAGTAGCTGAAGCAGCGGAGCGAGGCGATACATCAAAACATCGGCCTTTTTATGGAACAGGTTTTTCGGGCCGACTTCCGCCAATAAAAACAGCGGGAACATCAGGGTCAATGTGGCCGCGGTTTCCGCGTTCCACGGAATAATGCCGAGCAGCATACCGCCCGATTCCAGCCCGCTATTCAAATAGAGGTCGGTCACCACCTTTGAAACCAAAAAGATGGCGATGTTGTTCCCGATGAGCATCGTGTAGATGAAAATATAGGGATAGCGCAAAACAGAACCCAGCAGCATTGCGGCGCCTTTCCGCTCCCGTTCCCATTGGCGCAGCCGAATGCGGTTGACGGTATAACTCCCGGTTTCCGCCCCGGAAAACAGGGCGGAAAAAAGAAACCCGATCACCAGAATAAAGGCCGATTCCAGCATCACGCCTCCCCCCCGCCATCTGTCTGAAGATTGAGAATGACGGTTTCAATCCGGTTTGCCCGCACTTCCTCCACATGAAAACGGAGGTTTCCGATTTCCGCGACATCGCCTGGTTTCGGCATCCGTTTCAGCAAAGAAACAACTAGGCCGCTGACCGTATCGAGCGCCATATTCCGGATCACCTCTTCCGGCACAAACCCGACGAACAGACTCCGCCATTCGCGAATCCCGAGGCTGCCTTTAAGGCGGTATTTCGTTTCGCCGAGCTGTTCAATTTCCGCCTCTTCCATCGCGTCAAATTCGCCGACCACCTCTTCGAGCAGATCTTCGGGGCAGATCGTACCGGCGAGCCCGCCGTATTCATTCACCACGCAGACCATCCGCAGGTCTTCCTCCAGAAATTCACGCAGCATTTCATCGGCGCGTTTCGTTTCGGGCACAAATTTAACGGGATGGGCGAAAATACCGACCGGTCGGTTCGGATTGCCGTCCACAAAAAGGTCGCGGACTTCGACGACGCCGACAACATTATCCTCATCCCCGTCATAAACCGGAATCAGCTCAATCCCCTGTTCCGCCGCCTCGGCCAGCGCTTCGCCCGCCGGAGAATCCGCCCGCCGAAACATCTGTTTCACCCGCGGCACCATCAGCTCGCGAACCCGCATTTCGGGCAATACCACCAAATCCTCGACAATCGCCTTTTCCTGCTTCCCGAAACTGTGGTCGTGCTGCGTCGCCTCCACCAGCATTTTAAGTTCCGCCGCATCGATCCGGTTCCCGTGACCGCCTTCCGGCTCCATTTTCCGGGTAATGAATTCGAGCCCCCGACGAACCGGCCCCAAAAAATGAAACCAGACCCGCAACGGCAGCGAATTCAGCCGAACCACCCGCTCCGGCATCGCCATTCCCACCGCTTTCGGCAGAATTTCCCCCCCAAGAATAACCACCAGAAGGACCGCGGCACCGACCGCCGCCTGCCCCCAGTCGCCATAGCGTTCGGCGATACTCAGCGCCAAAACCGCGCTCATGCAGAAGAACAGAATATTGACCACCAGATTCCCGAACAGGATCGCAACCAGCAGCCCCGACGGATTATCCGTTAAAAGCGCCAGCATCTTTTCAACATGATGCCCCTGCTTTCGCAGTTTCCGGATCTGTTCCCGCGTTAATGAAAAAAGCGCCGTTTCTGTGCCTGAAAAAAAAGCCGAACACCCCAGTAGCAGCGCCATAGTCAGCAGCGATAAAAAATGGTTCGAAAGCGTCTCCAAGACAAAAAATCCTTTGTTTCAACGCCGCTCATTTAAGCGGATTGGCGGGCGATTGGAAGTCCCCGGAAACTTTTTTCTCGCGCCCGAAAGCATCTTTTTTCAATGCGGGAAACTTTCCGCTTCTAAAACGAACCGGTTCAGTTAAAGTGGTGCTCCATGAAGAGATTCAAGGTGCAGACCCGTTCACGTACCGACTTTATCAATATTGACCGTCAGGTGGCGGAACTTGTTGCGGATACAGGGTTAAGGGAGGGTGTTATAACCGTTTTCATCCCGCATACAACGGCGGGGGTGACGATCAATGAAAACGCCGATCCGGACGTAACTGCGGATATGAAACTGGTGCTGGATCGCGCCGTACCGTGGACGGGGGGTTACAGCCATTTGGAAGGCAATACGGCCGCCCACGTGAAAGCCTCAATGATGGGCTCATCCGCGCAGGTGATCGTTTCAGACGGGAAACTCCAGCTCGGCACCTGGCAGAGCCTCTATTTTTGTGAATTTGATGGACCCCGCACCAGAGAGGTGTGGGTAAAGGGAATAAGCGAGGGATGAAAAACAGGAAGTTTATGATGGCAGCGGGAGGCGTAGGCCTGTTGTTTGCCGTCTTTGTGGGATGCGGCGAAAACGCCGGTAACAGGGAATACGAAAAGGCGATGGAGGCGTGGAAAGACGGCGACCTCGGTCGCGCGCGCGCGTTGCTCGAAACCTCGATTCGTAAAACATCGGGCAATGAAAAGAAATCCATCGCGCTCAACCAGCTCGGGCTTATCCTTTGGGAACTCGACGAAACCGATGCCGCCGCTGATGCCTTCAGCGAATCCTGCAACTTCTCCGAATCGCTGACCGGCGCAAACCTCAACCTCGGAATCGCCCTCTATCACGCCGGCCGGTACGACGAAGCCGAAGTGGCGCTGAACGACTACCTCACCGGAAACCCGGACAACCGCGCCGTACAGATACTGCTCGGACTCCTGAAAGCCGAAAAACAGAACTGGGCCGGCGCATCCAAAGAGATTGCCGAAGTCGTCACAGCCGACCCGCGCGATCCCGCCGCGCAAAATGCGCTCGCCCTGTCCGAACTGCACAGCCACGGGAGCGATGCCGCACTGACCCGGCTCAAACGCCTCGTCAGCACCAACCCCGATTATGCGCCGGCACTTTACAACATTGCCGCCATTTACGACTTTAACCTGAACAACAAAAAATCGGCCCTCAGCTGGTACAAACAATACGTCAGCGAAGCCGGAGAAAACGCCAGCCACGCCGCGCTCGCCAAAGCATCCATCGCCCGCTTAGGCGGACAGGCCGAAACCTCCACTGCTTCATCGGAGAGCGAAACCGGCGGCGCGCAGAAACACATCACCGCCGGATCAAGCCTCTACAGTGCCGGAAAATATGCCGCCGCCGCCCTCGAATTTAAAGAGGCCGCCCGACTGGAACCGGAACTGAAAGAAGCCTATTACAACATGGGCCTCTGTTACTTTAACCTGAAAAACTACCCGGAATCCACCAAGGCCTTCGTCAGCGCCGTCAAACTTTCACCCAACAACAAAGACGCGCGCTACAACCTCGCCCTTTCCTACTACTACCAGCAGCTCTGGGTTGACGCCGAACGCGAAGCCAAAACCCTCAAACGCCTCGACGACCCCCGCGGCGACCAGATGCTCCAATACATCGCCACCGCGAAGAAGCAGTGAAGAAACGGGTAAATCGCGCCCTATTTTTCCGGCGGGTATTTGGCGAGAATGGCCGCAACGGAGGCGTTTACGATTTTGGTGATACGGGCCGGGTTGGAGGATTCGTATGCCCGCCGCCGCCCAACGCCGCGCCAGAAGTTTTTCTCATCGGCCGGATTGAGTATATCGATGGTCAGATAGCCCTCTTCGTAATCAGAAATACCGGTGTCGTATCCGACGCCGCTGTAACGGCCGTATCTTCCGCCGCCGACTCCGAAACTGACTGAACTGCCGGAAATGCGCTGTTTGTATTCAATGAAATAGGAAACCCAGAAATCGGCCGAACCCTTGTCGGTCATCTGAAATCCTTTTGCCCGCAATTCGCGTTCGACCGCCGTCCGGACGCGCTCATCGATCAGGTCATTATCAATTTGGGGGTTTCCGGTTTCGGGTTGTTTTTCGTGCTGCCACGCGAAGGTTTTCAGCTGGGTGAAATCGGTGGAAACATTGTAATCGCGCGTGACTGTAAGCGACGAACAGCCGGTCAACAGCACCGCGAAGCCCAAAAGAAATAGATTCCGTTTCATAAATACGCCTCCAATTCAGTTGAAAGCATTATAAAAACGGCCGCCGCAAAACCAAGTCCGCGTTCAGCCAAAACGCTTTTTCACGTGGCGAACCATT
>QKFE01000118.1 GCA_003252225.1 Kiritimatiellales bacterium
TGAATGCGGATGCGGTGATTAATCCCGCGCTTCAGCCGAATGTCTATTTCCAGAAATACGACAACGTCGTGGTGCTGAAAATTGACGGGATTGATCCGGCCGCCGCGCTGCTCAAATGCAGTGTTGCGCAGGCGATCAAAGGCGATTATCCGTCCGGTCAAAACGTCGATGTTGTTTTCACCGGCGTACTCGCCGGCCAAGTCGCTGAACGCGCGGCCGACGGCGTTTTTGCCGTCGGGGATGAATTCCCGGTATTTGCCGGTAAACCGAGCCGCCGTAAATCCAGCCGACAGGTCCGCATGTATAAAAATGAGTTTTTTGTCGGTGAAGTACAGGCGACGAATCTATTTCATATCGGGATGCCGGACGAAGTTGAAACTGATTCCGAAGGACAGAAAGTCAATACGCTTGCGGGCATCTATTGCGGAATGACCGGCCAGCTGATCCGGATGCTCGAAGATATGGCGGCCGACCGCGATTACTATCCGCGAAAAGCCTACGTGAAATTGAAGCCCGATATGCTGATCGATGAACTGCCGAATTCCGTTGAAGGCGTCGCGATGTACGACGTCAACGGCGACGGAATGGAGGATATACTTGCCGCATCGCCCGGCGGTGACCGGATTTATCTGCAGATCGAACCGATGAAGTTTTTAAACATGACGGAACAAACAGGGGTGAAATCGGCTTCCGTCAGTTGCTCGGTTGCGGATGTTGACTGCGACGGATTGACGGATGTTTTACTGGGAGCCCAAATTTATAAGGGGGTGTTTTCGGAGAACAAATTCACCTTCGCGCCGACCGAATGGCTTAAGGCTGAAATCGCCGGCGAACTCAAATCCGCCGCATTTGTTGAACTCAACGGCGACGGATTCCCCGATGTGGTTGTCAGCATTGCGGGCAAAGGACTGCGCTGTTTTATTAATCCGGCGGATTCCAAAAAACCATTCACCGAAACAACGGAAAACGCCGGGCTGAGTCTGCCGGAATGCGGCGCCGGGGGGAACGGCTATTTTTTCCCGGGCGACTGGAACGGCGATGATCGCACCGACCTTTTTTATGCCCACGGCGACGGCTTTATTCTACAGCAGAATACCGCCGGAAAATTTGAGCCGGTAAAACACGAAATTGAATTTTCGTTCAAAACCGGCGTCGACGAAATCGGTAAAACGGGAGCCGGGGTTTTTGTTCCGACCTATCGCGCCGATCAGATGGATCTGGTTCTGCCGATCGAAAAAGACTGGCTGATTGTCGCCAACGAAAAAGGTACACCGACCGATATCACGATTTGGGGTAATGAAATCAGCGAAGGCTCGGACTATCATCTGGCCACCGTTTCGGCTGACCTGAATATCGACGGCTATCCCGACATTTACACCGTCTGCGACCAGCAGAAAGAAAACCGTTTCATAATCAACCGCGGATACGGTTCGTACATGCACGCGAAAGTGCACGTCGATGAAAAGCCTCTGTTTAAAGGCCCGGCGCATGAATCCGGCGGTCGGTCCGTCGCGGTCGGCGATATCAATGGCGATGGCGCGCCCGATATTCTGATCGGCAACGAAAAGGGGCAGATCTTCCTGATTGAGAACGACACGCTATCGATGCGGAAGGAATCCGAGTTGCTGACCAAAGATGAAAAACGGCTGTTACAGGTTGGGCTTGTTTCTGTCCGCGTACTCGGCCCGAAAGGGCTGGTTGGGGCAAAAGTACGGCTGCTTGACGAAAATAAAAATGTGGTTGCGCGAAAAGATCTGGGCGGCAATGTTGCGACGGGCTGCAGCAGTCCGGACGTCGCCGACTTTGCCGTGCGCCTGCCGGGAAAATACAAGGTAAACGTCCGCTATGCCGACGGCCACGCGCGCGAAACGGAAATTGAAGTGAAATCCGGCGGACGGGTTGCGGTTGTAATGGAGCGGGGAGATGCAGGCGATGCTGATTGGTGATTTAGCGGTTGTCCCGATTTTTGTGAATGCGGGGGCCGCGCTGCTTCCCGCGCTGGCGGCGGGGATCGCGACCTTTTTCGCCCTGCTTTTCAAACCGAAAGAACTGGTGAAAGCCTGCAAAGAAAAACCGGCTGTACCGGTTTTCATTATCGCGGCCGGTTTGGGAATTTGGGCGGCAGTTCATTTCTGGCCGGCGCACGGCGGGGAAACACAAGGGGAAACCCGGCGCGGCGGAAAAGCCCAGCCGACTGTGGGCGCTTCAACGGTGCCGGTTTATATTGACTGGACGGAAGTGGCGCTGGCGCGCATCAACGCCAAAGCGCGCGGCGAAATGAAAGCTGCCGTTCAAAAATCATCCCAACCGGCGGCGGTAAAAACAGACGGGCCGGTCATTTTCCGCGGCGATAACCGGCGGCTCGGTTCGGACGGTTCAATACCGGCGGATTCGCTTTCGCTGGTTTGGGACTATTTTCCGAGCTGGGTCGATGACGACGGTTCGGTCGAAACTGTCGAGTCCGCCATGATTCTATCAACGCCGCTGGTTCACGGCGGACGCGTTTATGCCGCTTCGTGCGAACTCGATCCGCCGGACAGTTACGGTATTATTTTCTGCGCCGATGCCGCCACCGGAAAAACCATCTGGTCGGTCGATCAGGTGAACGGCGAAGAAATCAAGGGCTTTTTCAGTTCACCCGCTTTAACGGCGGACGGCAGATATCTGTTGGTCGGGCAGGGGCTGCATCCCGACTTCAACTGCAAGCTGCTTTGCATTGAAGCAGACACCGGTAACGTTCACTGGACGGTTCCGACGGAGCTGCATATCGAAAGTTCACCCGCCATCGAAAACGGGGTGGTGTATGTCGGTGCCGGGGCAATTGAAGACCCGGCAACGCACAAGCCGGTCAGCCATCCCGGCTATGTTATGGCGGTGCGGATTGAAGACGGCGAAGTGCTTTGGAAATTTGATGTGGCCGATCCGGAAAGTTCGCCGGTGGTCAAAGACGGCGTGGTGTATATCGGCAGCGGATTCAACGGTAAAGCGGTCGTTGCGCTGCGTACCGGAACGGATGCTGAACTGAAATCGGCCGGGCAGAACCGCCTGCTTTGGAAAACCGAAACGCCGTATCCGATCACCGGCGCGGTGACGCTGCTGAATGAGACCGTAATTGTCGGCGGCGGCAACGGTGACTTTGTTTTCCGCGATCCGAATCCGGCGGGTATTGTTTTGGCGCTGGATGCAAAAAGCGGTGCCGTGAAATGGAAAACCGATTTGCCGGATGCCGTGCTCGGCGCGGTTGCCGCCGGTGAATTACTGATTGCGCCGGTTGCTTCCGGGCTGGTTGCCGCGCTCGATCCCTCAACCGGTAAAATCGTCTGGTCAACTGCGATTAGCGGACAGGCGCCGGTTTTGGCGGGGGCTTCAATTGCCGGTGATTCTGTTTATGCGGTCAGTCACGACGGCTATTTGGCGCGGCTTTCAATCGCGGACGGTTCGGTGCTCGGCAAAATGTATATCAACGAAAAGACCCGTCCGGGCGAGCAGGGGTTGTCGATCAGTTCGCCGGTGATTTCAAACGGCCGTATTTTTGTGGGCAGCGAAACGGGGGGATTGCGTTGTTATGAATAGCGCGCACATCATTCCGCTCAGCGAAGCCCGCGATGTTCTGCTGGTCGGCGGAAAAGCGGTCAATCTGGCGAAACTGATGGAAGCCGGTCTGCCGGTTCCGGACGGTTTTGTGGTTTCAACTGCCGCCTATCGCGATGCAAAGGGAACGGTTTCGCGCGAACTGGCGGGCGAAATCCGCAAAGCGCTGAAGCCGTTTCAGGGCAAACGGGTCGTGGCGCGTTCGTCGGCAACGGCGGAGGATATGGCCGGGGCGTCGATGGCCGGCCAATATGAAACCTACCTGAATTTAGAGTCCGAAACGCAGGTTATCGAAGCTGTTGAAAAATGCTGGCAAAGCATTCAGTCCGATCGGTCGGTCGCCTATTTAAACGGGCACGGAATCGACCCCGATGAAGTGGCGATGGCGGTCGTCGTTCAGCAGCAGGTGACGGCGGATGTTGCCGGTGTTCTGTTCACGGTCGATCCGCGTACCGGCTCGGCTGAAAACATGCTGATCGAAGCAACGTGGGGTTTGGGCGAATCGCTGGTTTCGGGCGATGTTCAGCCGGACCTGATTCGCGTCAGCGCAACCGAACCCCGTGTGTTTTCGTATGACGTGGCGGATAAAAAACAGGCGGTATTTCCCGGCCGCGAAGGGCTTCAGCCGGTCGATGAAAATTTGCGGCGGAAGGCCTGTTTGAATTATGAGCAGATCCTCCGGTTGCAGCAGCTCGGGCGGAAAGCGGAAGCCTATTTCGGCTCTCCGCAGGATGTTGAATGGGCGGTTGAGGGCGGCGAAATTCTGATGGTGCAGGCGCGGCCGATTACAACACTGGCCGAAACAAAAACGGTTAACCGCCTGCTTGCCGAAACAAAGGCCTATCTGAAAAAACGCAGCGATGAAGGCAGCGGCCTTTGGGTTCGGCACAATCTCGGCGAAACCCTGCCGCATCCGACGCCGCTGACGTGGAGCGTGGTTTCCGGTTTTATGTCGGGCCGCGGCGGTTTCGGTAAAATGCACGAAACGCTCGGATTCAAACCCGGCCCGGCGGTGCAGCAGCGCAGTTTCCTCGACCGCATCGGCGGCGAAATTTATATGGACTGTTCGCTGATGACGGAAATGTTTGCCGAAAACTATCCCTTCGCATACGACCCCGAACTTCTGAGGAAAAGCCCTGATGCCGCGCAGAATCCGCCGACCGTCGCGAACGGCGGATTTGGGGCCGTAAAATCGGCGGCAAAACTGGCGGCGGAAGCGGCGGTAAAAATTGATCAGCTGAAAACCGGGCTGGATAAAAAATTTGACGCTGAATTTGTGCCGGAGCTGGTTGAGTGGGTTGCCGGACAGGACGCTGTAAACCTGCAAACCGTGACCGATACCGAACTCATTCAGCGTTGGGAAACACAGGTCAAAACTGTGATGGATGAATTCGGCGCGATGGCGTTTCTTCCGAGTATGGTTGAGGCGGTTGCAGTCGAAGAACTGCGAAATTTGTTGGATCAGCATGTGTGGGATCACGATCCGGCGGAACTGATTTCGGTTTTATCGGTGAGTGAAAAACCGGACCGAACGTTTGCCGGGAATCTGGCGTTGGCCAAAGTGGCTTCGGGGGAATTGCCGCTCGACGAATGGCTGAACGATTTCGGTCACCGCGCACCGGCCGAATTTGACCTCGCTTCGCCGCGCTGGAATGAGCGCCCGGACGCTGTTTTGAAAATGGCGGATCAAATGGGTTCTGCCGATTTGGAAGCCCTGCGCCGCGAACGGCTGTCGGCAGCCGATCAGGCGCTGGCTACGGTGAAATCGGCGGTGAAACCCGAAATTTATGAACAGATAAAATCGGCGTCGGACATCGTCCGCCGTTATCTGCGTTTCCGCGAAGACGGTAAATTTTATCTGATGCGGGCCTACAGCGTATTGCGGAAAACCGCGCTGGAAATCGGGCGGCGTTTGGATATTGGCGACGACGTTTTCTTTTTAACCGGCGAAGAGCTGGCTGACGCGCTCTCAAGCGGGTTTGTACCGAAGGATACAATCGCGGAGCGCAAACTCGAATACCTCGTTGAAAAGCGGATTCCGCTGCCGCACGTGATTGAATCCGACGACGTGGAAAAACTGGGCGAAGCGGTTGTTCGCGAAGATTCGGATGCGCTGCCCGCCCATTCGGTTTCGAGCGGTTCGGTTTCCGGTTCCGCTTCAATTGTATTCAGCCCGGAAAACTGCGGTGAATTTGCCGAGGGTTCAATTCTCGTTTGCCCGTCAACCGACCCGTCGTGGACGCCGCTGTTTGCAAAAGCGGGCGGATTGGTTTTGGAGCGCGGCGGTTCGCTTTCGCACGGCGCAGTGGTGGCCCGCGAAATGGGTTTGCCTGCGGTGGTGCTCGACGGTGCAACTCAGCTTTTAAAACAGGGAGAAATGATTACGGTCGATGCCAACGGCGGATGTATTTACCGCGAAGGCGCGGAAATTGAACCGGAAAATTCGGCGATTTCACGCTCAATAATTCCGCCGCCGGCCAGTGAAAAGGAACGCAAAATAAATCAGCTCGGTTTGGTTGCCGCGCTGATCTGGGCGGTGTTTCTTGCGGCGGTATTTCTGCTTCCGCCGAATATCCTGCACGATCCGGTTATGCGCCTGCTCGATATTTTGATTTGGCCGCTGATCCGGCTGACCGGAATGGCCGGGGCGGTTGCCGTTATTGCGGGGCTGTTCGGACTGCTCCCGATTTTCGGGCAGCGTTTTCTGACAGATAACAGGCGCCTTTTTGAGGCAAAAAAACGGTCGGGTATTTTGCGTAAAAAAGCGGCCCAACTGCCTGCGGAAAGCGGAACGCGTAAAAAGATGGAAGCGCTGGCCGGCGCGGTTACGGCGCGTATTTTGAAAGCATCGATGGTTCCGCTGGCGCTCATTTTGGGCGTGATGATTATGGTGTTTATGTGGTTCCCTCTGCGGGTCGATCCGGCTTCGTGGAGCGCGGAGCCGGGGCGAATGGTCAGTATTGTCGCCGAAATCAGTGGCGAATGCCGCGAGCCGATCCGGCTGGATATTGCCGCGCCGCTTTCGGCCGATATTCCGGAACAGGTTCTGCCCCCGATCCGCGCCGAACTCGAAGAACTCCGGGCGGAGTGGAATCAAAGCAGCGATCTTTCGGAGTTGCCGTGGGAAGTGCAGTCGGCGGCGGATCAAACCCGGTTGACGATGCTTTCGAGTTTGAACGCCTTTTTAAAAGAAGGGATTCCTCCGCAGAAAATCACCTGGCTGGTTTCTGTCCCCGAAACCGCTGACGGTGCGTTTCCGGTTGAGCTGAAAATCGGCGGCGAACCCGCAGTAAAATTCAACCTTGTTTTCGGGCGGTCGGTTCCTCCGGCTCCTTCGAAAATCCCGGTTGACGGAAGTTTGGTCTCCGTGAAAGTCAACTATCCGCGCGCACTGAAAAAGGCGGCTTTTTTCAAACTGCCCGCAACCGGTTGGGATATAGGCTGGCTGGGCGTTTATCTGCTCGCTTACCTGCCCGCCATGTTTATCGCCAAATTTGCGCTGCGCGTGCCGTGATCGACGTGTTTCAGAATATAGCAAAATCTGCCAGAGGGCTTGAGTTTCCGGCGCATGTCCGGCAAAACATGGCGTTTTCATTTTGAAGGGGTGCTAGACGAATGGTTAAATGTTTTGCACTGATTTTACTTCTCTTTATGGCCGGCTGCCAAAGTCCGAAACCGTCGACCGGTGCGAAGGCGCTGGAAGACACGGAGCTGGTTTTTGTGATGGCGACGCCGGATGGCGACGGATATGCCGTGGAGGCCCACTGGCTTTCATTTAAACAAATGATCAGTGAAGATTATAAAATCGACGGCGTTGTTGACGTGCTGGCGGCACCGAAAATTTCCGGCCAGCCGAATAAATGGCTCTATGCGAAAGCCGCGAGCTATTGGAGCGATTACACCGCCGAAGCCGTCTATCCCGTCGGCGCGGAAATGGTCGATGTTTCGGTTCAGCCGGGGCTGCATTTCAAAGTGATGGTCGAGCCGCTTGAAAATGAGCGCATTCGGCTGAAAGGGATTGTGCTGCTTTCCAAAGCGGTGAACGACGAATGGGAAGTGGACGGAGTGCCGTTTAATGTGGAGTGTAAAATCGGCGAACCGGTCGGCGTCCGCAAAACCGTCATCAAAATGAATACCGATGCGTTAGCCGACCTGAATGATTTAACCGGGCGAAAAGAGCTGTATATTGCCGGCATCGAAAAAAGCACCGGCAATCAGCCGGATCTGATGAACGCCATTCTTGAAAGTCTGGGATTGGACTAAGTCACGGGTTCAGCTTCACAAAAACCGAAATCTGTGGTCTCCTCTCTGACCATGAAACTGATCCGAATCAATGACGTCCCGGAGACGGGCGTATCGCACAACCCGAAAATCCGCAAGCGCGCCATTATCGGCAGCGGTCAGGTCGGGCCGATCACGCAATATGCCCACGCCGTTTTTCCGCCGGGAGAAGCTGCTCCGGCGCACGTCCACGATGATATGGCCGAAGTGTTCACGGT
>QKFE01000019.1 GCA_003252225.1 Kiritimatiellales bacterium
CCCGAATCTTGTATCCCGAATCGCTGCGAAGCAGCTATCAGTGTATCAGACGCAATCGGGCGGAACCAGTTGCGGCGGGCCTGGGCAATAAATTTCCGGTTGAGGGTATTTCCGGGCAGCAGGCTCTGTTCTGTCGCGTATTCCGCGCTGAGTTCGGCAATCGCCCGGCGGGCTTCGTCGGCGGGGGTGTCGGTCGGCAGTGCTTCGCCGAAACGGACGGTGATCGGGCGGGGAAACTGGTCGGGTTTTCGGAAGCCGGGTTTGCCGTTTTTGAAGCTGAAAATACTGCCCCAGATATTTCCGATATGTGCGGGGATAATCGGGCAGTCAGTTCCTTTAACAATTTTTTCGTAGCCCTTTTTGAACTCCATCAGGCTGCCGTTTGTGGTGAGTGCGCCTTCGGGAAAAATAGCGATGATGGCTCCGTCCTGCATCGCCTTACGGGCGTCTTTGATTGATTGCGCAAGTGCGCGCGGTCCGTCGGAGGTGTGGATCGGAATGCAGTCGGTCAGCTTGAAGAAGGGGTAGGCCCATTTCCAGGTTTTGAAAACATCGCGCGACATAATGAAGCGTACGGGGCGCTGCGTGGCGGCTTGAAGGATCAGGGCGTCGGCATAGGCGGTGTGGTTGCAGATCAAAAGTGCGCCGCCTTTTTTAGGCAGGTTTTCGATTCCGTTGAACCGGATTTTATAAAGGCGGTGAATCAGGCGCATCAGCCAGAAACGGGTGAAAAAGTTGGGCAGGCGCATACAGGCCAGTACAGCCGGAATCGCGGCAAGCAGGCCGGTGGTAAAAACGCAGGCGCGGGCGCTGAAATGGAGCTGTTTTGTGATGAGGTAAAAGAGGGCGGACGATCCGACCATTGCGCTGAAACTGAGGAAGCCGGTTGCGCCGAACACTTCGCCGCGGCGGTCGGCGGGAATACGCTGCTGCAAAAAGGCGTTGAGCGGGACGAGAAACATACCGCAGTTTATGCCGAGGTTGATAATCCAGAATCCGATCCAAATTGCACTGGAAACCATACTGAGCCCGATGGCGGAAATCATGATGCCGAGCGCGCCGACCGGAATGAGCCCTATTTCAATCGTGTGCTTTGAAAATTTACCGGTGAGCAGCGCGCCGATGCCGATCCCGACGGCGGCGAGCGGGAAGAGCATCGGCGCTTTTTCGACGGATAGGCCGAGGACTTCCTGACCGTAGATGACGAGCGTCTGCTGGAAAAGGGCGCTGATGCCGCCGAAGAGGACGAGTCCGAATACCGCCTGTTTTGCCCAGTTGTCGGATTTGAGGTTTTTAACGGCGCGGACAACGTCGGGAATAATCCACGGCGATGCTTTTTTTCGGCATCCGGCCGCCGGTGTTTTTGCAATTCGATAGGCTGAAAATGTTCCCGCTGCGGCGAGGGCCGTGCAGGTGCCGATGACATAAAAGGGGCTGTAATTGAGATAGCCGATCAGCAGAGCCGGAAGGGCCGTGCCGAGAATGATGGCGATGTACGTTGCGGCAGTTAAAAATCCGTTTGCGTTGGATAGATTTTCTTCGCCGACAATTTCCGGAACAATGCCGCGTTTGCTCGGGCCGAACAGCGCGCTCTGGGCGCAGAGCAGGAAAAGCAGGGTATAAATGGGCCAGGCGAGTCCGGAAATCAGGGCCGGAACGGATAAAACCAGCAGACCGACTTCCATCCATTTGCTGGCGATGATGATGTCGCGCTTGCTGAAGCGGTCGGCCAGCGCGCCGGCGGCGTTGGAAAAAAGCAGGAACGGAATCACGAAAAGCACCGAACAGGCCGCAATGACGGTTGGAAGGTTTTGCTGCCCGAGAAGTTGCACCAGCACGATGATGGCCGTCATTTTAAAGGCGTTATCATTAAAGGCCCCGGTGAACTGACAGCTGTTCAGCCATTTGAATGTATTCTTCATTTTCCGCTCCTTGAAGGTGAAGGTTGTTGTTGCGGCTCCTTCTAACGCACCAGGTATGCCAGTGGAGGAGTGTTAGGTGTTAAGTTTTAAGCGTTAAGGTATTGTGAAATAGAGGCTTTGTTTTGTGTTTTTGATTGTTAGACATTTTGTGAATTTTATGCCTACATTCAGTGTATGAATAATGAATTCTTCGGAATGGTGGCGGAGGCGGCGTTTTCGAATCCGTTCAGTGAAAAACGGGTGGAAATTGACCGTAAGATCGTGGGGGCTTCGGAGTCGGCCGGCTGGGATGAAATGCTGCATCCGCTGCTGGAAAAGCTGGCGGAAAATATCCGGGCGTTGGAGCAGGCGGGGGAGATTGTGATCGACCGCGACGGCGGCGAAGAGGCTCGGGCGATTGGGGTGAGTATCCTGTTTCATGTTTTTCACCGCTATATGAACCCGTTTGATGCACTGATCGAGGAGCAGATTGCGGCGGGCGACGAATCGTGCCGGGCGCCGTTTGCTTTTCAATGTTTGGAGGAACTGGTTCGGTTTGGTTTCAGCCGGAGCGAGGCATGCCGGTATGTCGGTATTTTTTACCAGATCCGCCGCGCCTATTATTTTATTTCGAAAGATCTGGTCGGCGACAGCCCGGGCATGAAGCGGCTGCGGTCGCAATTATGGGACAATGTTTTTACGCACGACATTGCCTGGTATGAGCGGTGTCTGTGGAACCGGATGGAGGATTTTTCGACGCTGCTGCTCGGCGAAACCGGAACGGGTAAAGGGGCGGCGGCCGCAGCGATCGGGCGGTCGGGCTTTATTCCGTTCAATCCGAACGCGCAGAAGTTTGAGGAGAGTTTTACGCGCGCGTTTGTGTCGATCAATCTTTCGCAGTATCCCGAGACGCTGATTGAGTCCGAGCTGTTCGGGCATCGCAAGGGGGCCTTCACCGGCGCGATTGAAAAACACGACGGGATCTTTTCGCGGTGCAGTCCGTACGGTGCAATTTTCCTCGATGAAATCGGCGATGTAAGCGTTCCGGTGCAGATCAAACTGCTGCAGGTTTTGCAGGAGCGGACGTTTTCGCCGGTGGGCAGCCACGATAAATTACGGTTTAAAGGCCGGGTAATTGCCGCAACCAACAAGCCGGTCGATGCGCTGCGGCGGGAAGGCAAATTCCGCGACGATTTTTATTACCGACTCTGTTCGGACATCATCACCGTTCCGCCGCTGCGGCAGCGTATCCGTGAAACACCGCGCGAACTGGAGATGCTGGCGGCCCATCTGCTTAACCGGATTTGCGGGCACGGACAGCCCTTTCCGGTTGTGGCGAAACTGAAGGAATGCGTCGGGAAAAATTATGCGTGGCCGGGTAATGTGCGCGAACTGGAGCAGGCGATCCGGCGCATCATGATAACCGGAATTTATGCAGGGGATTTTGCGGCTGAAACCGAAGAGGAGGTTGCGTTGAGCCATGCGGTTGAAACCGGAAATCTGACCGCCAAAGAACTGGTTGAAAAATACTGCCGCGATCTTTACGAAAAATACGGGAATTACGGCGAAGTCGCGCGCCGTACCGGCTTAGATTGGCGGACGGTGAAGAGGAATGTGCAGGCAGAAACGTAGACGCGACGCCCTCGTCGCGTCTGCGTTATTTAACCTGCCCGTTCAGTTCATCGATAATACGCTGTAATTTTTCGGCGGTTATTTGAGGCGTGTTTGAAAAGCGAAGGGCGTAGTGCAGGTTGATCAGCCGGTTCAGTGATTCGTAATTCAATAAATTCGGCGCGGCCTGCTGCAGGCGGGCGGCCCAGTCAAACAGGGGTTCGGCGGGGGCGCGCGGCCAGCCTTTTTCCGCGATCTGTTTTTCGAGCTGATAAAAGGCCGAATCGAGTCCGTTTCGGATGATTTCCAGTTCGACGGTTTTTTCTGTTTCAACTGCTTTTTTCTTTCGCTTCTGTTTCCAAAGACGGTTTGCGACCAGCGCAATCAGAATGATGATTAAGGCGGCGGCGGCTTTCCCCAGTATATTTTCGTCGCTCTCTCTCAGCCGCTGAAACTGGAAGGAGAGGAAGGAGCCGAAATCGCCGAACCGGCGGAAAAAGGTTTCGTTTTCAGCGTCCTGCTCAAGCCAGTTTCCGGAGGTGGTGTCGAGGTCGTGCCAGCGGCCGTTGAGGTAAACGCGCGTCCACGCGTGGGCGTGGCGCTGGCGGATGAGATAGTGTTTTTCAATCGGGCTGTATTCTGCGGCGACATAACCGACGGCATAACGGGCGGGAATGCCGCAGTAGCGGAGCAGCAGAACGGTTGAAGAGGCAAACAGTTCGCAGTGGCCGGCTTTGCGTTCGAGCAGAAAATTTGCAATCGGGGTTTTCTGTTTTCCTTTTCCTTTGTGGTCGAGTGAATAGTTAAACTCGTTGGCGAAGTGTGCTTCTAAAATTTTAACCACCTGTTCCGGCGACTTTGTTTTCAGCTGCAGCTGGTCGGAGAACCGGTTGATCGCGGCGATTTCAGCATCGGGAATACGCAGATCCAGTTCATTCGGCGGCGATTGGTTGGAGGGTTCTGCGGTGAAAACCGTTCGGTAGTCGAGCAGCTGTTTCTGCGGGTTTTCAAATGAAGCGGTGCCCATTGAATTGGTTTGCAGCATAGCGGTGCGCAGCTGCTGAACTTCGGTGGTTCCCGGCGGCAGTTTCAGGATTACCCGCCCTTTTGGGTTCCGTTTGCGGATACGGACGGAATAGGGCGGTGTTTGATCTGTTTCGTGCAGTGTCCAGTTTCCGATAGCGGTTGGTTTGAGATCGGCGGCGGGCGAATTCATGGCATACCAGGTACGCGAATTAAAGGTGTTATACGTTGCTTCGCAAAGCAGCAGGTTTTCGTTCGGAATGGTTTCGGGCTTAACGCGGAAAAGGATGAAGTTGTATAGCTTCTGTTTGCGGATATCGCCGATGGCGGTAGTTGTTTTGAAGGGGTTTGGATCGTAGTCGAGCATTCGGGAGGAGTATTCATACATCATCTCTTCGAGCACATGCAGGCCGGTGTGCAGCAGATAGCCGGTGCTTCCGGTCAGCACAATCAGTGCGGCCCAGAGCCCGAGTGAAAAATGGCGGGAACGAATGCTGAACAGAGCCCAGACGGCGAGCAGGAAAACACCGGGGAAATAAAATTCAGACGCATCGTTTCCGATCCCCGCCGCCAACAGGGCGGCAATAAAATATGCCGGTGAAATATCGGCCGGCGGATAGCGATCGACCGATGTTTTCTTTTTACGTTCCAGCAGCGAAAGGGCGGCGATATCGGTTTTGCCGGAAAGATTAAACTGCTGGGCGATAATGAGCGGAAGCAGGATGAGCGGCAGCATTTTGCCGACCGCATAAACAAGCTGTTTTTCATCCTGCAAAAGGTCGTGCGCGAGAACACTGAGCAGAAGGATGGCGCTGAAATCGGTGACTTTACTCCAGTCGGCACGGTTCATTTCCCACCGCTTTTTTACCAGCCGGTGCAGTTCAATTCCGACGGCCATTGGAACGGCGAAAAAAAGAAGCCCGGTCTGCCAGCCCCAAAAGAGGATCGATATGGCGAGAAGAAGCGGCGGGGTTTTCATAGTTTGGCCAACCCTTCTTCCGGCGATGCGGCATCAATGATATGCAACGAAAAACGGTCGGATGGTTCGATCGTTTCGCCTTCAGTTACGACCAGTATTTTTGCCGGTATTCCGCGCGCGCTTAAAAGTTCGGCCAGTTTTCTGCGGTCGTCGTCCCACGTTTGGAAAATACAGATGCATCCGCTGAGCAGCGCCGCATGTTCCGCAACCAGCGGAAAAATATCGGGGAATTTTTTATCCGTGCAGGGTTCGACGCAGGCGAGCAGTTCAAGCATTTTTGCGGTGTGATCGATTCCGCGGCCGGCGGTGAAACAGTAGGCTTTGTCTTCAACAAACATCAGGTCGAGCAGGGAATCCTGCGTCCGGATGGTACAGGCCAATGAGGCGGCAATTGAAACGGCGGTTTCAAACCGGTTGGTTGTCGGCTCGGTTGCAAAGGTGTCGAGAATCAGCGCGTGGCGGACAAAATATTCATCCTCATTTTCGCGGATAATCAGTTCTCCGGTTTTGGCGACGCTTTTCCAGTGAAGTCTGCGCATCGGGTCGCCCGGTTGATATTCCCGCAGCGAATGGAACTCGTTGGTATTGCCGACGGCGGACGCCAGCGCAACGCCGCCGGTGTGGTGTTTGCGGGTGCCGGGCAGATCGATCGACGGAATCGGGTATCTTTTGGGAAGCACCAGTATGCGGTCGTGCAGCGGAATCTGGATGAAGGCTTTAAACAGGCCGAGCGGTTCGGGCCGTTTTATGTAAACACCGTTCAGTTCAAGTATGCCGCGGCGATGCGGTGTGAGTTCCGAATAGAGGTGCACATAACTGTTCGCCCCGATTTCCGGCAGCTCCTGTTCTTTCGGCGAAATGCGGATATGCTGTTTCATCAGCCACTGAAAGCGGTGGAATTTTACCGCCCGATCCCAGCGGTTCCGTTTCAATTCACCGGGTTCGCGGGCCAGCAGGAATTCGTCGTAGGTCGGAAACCGGAGGTTCGGAATCTCCTGAAAAATAAGGCCGAGTTGCTTTTTATCCGTCAGGTTTTCAATCCGGACGGTGTAGCTGAATTTTTCGCCGGCCGTTGCAATCGTCGGCAGTTTACGTTCAGCCCGGAATCGGGCGCGGAAACGGAAGCTGGAAAAGAGGGCGAAAATAAAAAGCGCCGCAAGCAGGGTAAACAGCTGATACACCGTCGTCTGCAGCGTATTCATCCCGAAAATGGCCGCGGCGATAATCGCTGCGCTTGCGGCATAACCCGGTTTTGCAAAGCGGTTGCGGCGGCGGATACCGGCAGGATAGCCCCACGTGTAGGTTTTATAGAAAAAGCGGTTGAGCCTTTCCATCGGTACACTCCGGTCAGGCGGGAACTTCGATTCGGTTCAGAATTTCCTCAACAATGATTTTCTGTGTACGGCCTGAAAACCGCGCCTGCGGGTCCAGAATCAGACGGTGGGCAATCGTGGCGGCGGCGATTTTCCGGATATCTTCGGGAATCACAAAGTCGCGCTGTTCAAAAAGCGCGATCGCTTTGGCTGTGTGCGCCAATGTGAGCGACGCGCGCGGACTGGCCCCGAGCACAACCCCTTCGCTTTCGCGGGTGGCCTGCACAATCTGCACGATGTAGTGGCGAAGTTCGTCACTGATGTGAACCGCCTTCACCGCCTCTTTCAGCTGACGGATATCGTCAACGGAAGCAACCGCTTTCAGCGACTCAATCGGGTGGGTTTTATCCTGATCCAGCAATATCCGGACTTCCTGTTTCAGGTCAACGTAACCCAGACTCAGCTGCATCGAAAAGCGGTCCATCTGCGCTTCCGGCAGCGGATAGGTTCCGTGCGATTCAACCGGATTCTGTGTAGCGATCACAAAAAACAGCTCTTCGAGCCGGTGCAGTGTACCGTCAATACTGACCTGTTTTTCGGCCATCGCTTCGAGCAGCGCGGACTGCGTCCGCGGCGAAGTCCGGTTGATTTCATCCACCAGTAAAATATTGGTGAAAACCGGGCCCTTATGGAGCCGGAATTCCTTTTCCTTTTGGTCGAAGATCGAAATACCGATCACATCGGACGGCAGTAAATCAGGGGTAAACTGAATCCGTTTGAATACTGCGTCGATCGAAAGAGCCAACGCTTTGGCCAACGTGGTCTTCCCGGTTCCCGGAACATCTTCGAGCAGAATATGCCCGCCCGCCGCAAACCCGGCCAACAGATGGCGGATCGACGTTTCCTGCCCCAAAATGACGGAGGATAAATTACCGGAAAGGCGGGTAAGCGTTTCATAGGCTGATTGTCGCGGCATCGTAAAATCCTTTTCCGGTTAGTTTATCGTTCAACGGACGGAAAACGATTTTAGTGCAAACAAAACAAATGTCCAGCCGACCCCCAAAACGGTTTTTCCCTAATCCGGAATTTTGCAGTAAGGGGGTGGGGCGCGGGGAGGGGGCGAAAAAAAGCCCGCTGAATTCAGCGGGCTTTTCTCAGCAGTCTCGTTTCAAATTGTAAAATCAGGCGCCAACGGGGATTTGACGGGGAACAACGTCAATGGACGCGCT
>QKFE01000097.1 GCA_003252225.1 Kiritimatiellales bacterium
GGGGCGATGCGCGGATAAATATCAGCCGAACCGTCCGCCACCATGCAGAGTTTCAGCGAACTGCCGCGCGAAACGCGTTCCGCCAGACCTTATACCGCCTCCAGCTCTTCAATGAATTTAAGCGTTTCGTCATTACAGTGCGATTTTGAGGCAACAACCCGGAGCTTTTTTATCTCCTGCTTTTTAATGCCGATTTTCAGATGCTCCGCCGATTGAACGATTTCATCAAACGACTTTCCGGAACACTCAGTTGCTTTCCATGCACCCTCTTCGGTTCCGACATAAAGCGTATCCAGCACCGGAACATAAACCACACCCATTACCGGAACGCCATTTTTTATCAGCGCAATATTCACGGTGAATTCGCCGTTCTTTTTGATGAACTCTTTTGTGCCGTCCAGCGGGTCGACCAGCCAGTAGGTTTCCCACTGCTTCCGCTCTTCAAACGGGATTTCGCGGCTTTCCTCCGACAAAACAGGGAAAGGGGTCTGTTCGAGCGCAGTAACGATTATTTCGTGCGATGCTTTATCAGCCGTTGTCAGGGGCGATTCATCGCCTTTAAATTCGACCTCAAAATCCTGCCCGTAAATTTTCAGGATTTGACTTCCGGCTTCGAGCGCCGCTTCCACTGCTGGTTTTAATAAATCCATCTATTCCACCGTTACTGATTTGGCCAGATTCCGCGGCTGGTCGATTTCGCACCCGCGCGCCGCCGCAATGTGATAAGAAAGCAGCTGCAAAGCGACCACCGTTGGAATCGGCGTAATGCACGGCGGGCAGTCGGGGACAACAATCACATCATCAAACCCGTCGGCAACCCCTTCATCACCCTCGCTTACCACCGCAATCACCGGAGCTTTACGGGCTTTGCACTCCTCTGCATTACCCAACGTTTTGTCTTTTCCTGGAACGTTGTTCAAAAGCGCCACCACCGGCGTACTTTCCTCCAGCAGCGCAATCGGCCCGTGTTTCAGTTCGGCGGCGTGGTATCCTTCGGCGTGAACATAACTGATCTCTTTGAGCTTCAGCGCGCCTTCGAGCGCAACAGGGAAAAGGTAACCGCGGCCGATGAAAAAGGCGTTGTCGCATTTGGCGTATTTCTGCGCAACGGCCTTGATTGCATCATTCTGTTCGAGCACCTTTTCAACCAGCTCCGGCATACGCTCGATCCAGCGCGCCAGCTCGGAACCGTCGTGTCCGGGCATACGGCGGGTTCGCGCGAGTTTCAGCGCCATCATCAGCATCACGGCGACCTGGCAGGTAAAGGCTTTGGTGGATGCCACGCCGATTTCCGGCCCTGCATGCAGGTAAACCCCGCGGCCGGTTTCGCGCGCAATGGTTGAACCGACCACATTACAGATCGCCGCAACCAGCGCGCCCTTCTGTTTGGCTTCGCGTACAGCCGCCAACGTATCGGCCGTTTCTCCGGACTGACTGATGGCTATAACTAAATCGTTGGGCGTGATAATCGGATTGCGGTAACGGAATTCCGCGGCCTGCTCGACTTCCCCGTTAATCCCAGCCATTTCCTCCACTGCGTATTCACCGACCATCCCGGCGTGCATCGACGTGCCGCAGCCGACCACTAAAACACGGTTAATCTGCGCCGCATCGCGCGGCGAAAAATCGAGACCGGAGAGAATCGCCGTTCCCATTTCAAAATCAAGACGGCCACGGATCGCGTTCCGGATGGCATCGGGCTGTTCAAACATTTCCTTGAGCATGAAATGTTCATATTCGCCTTTCTCCGCCGAATCGGCATCCCAGTCCATTTCTGTTACTTCCCGGCTGACCGGTGCCCGCTGGACATTGCACATTTCCATACCGCCGGCAGTAATGACCGCCATATCAAAATCCTCAAGATAAACAGCATCGCGCGTGTGCGGAATAATCGCGGAAGCATCACTGGCAACCAGGGTTTCATCTTTTCCAAGACCGATAACAATCGGGCTTCCACAGCGGGCCACGACCAGTTTACCGGGTTCATGGTCAGACATTACCACAATTCCGTAAGTCCCCTTAACCCTCTGAAGTGCTTCGCTTACAGCATCCTCAAGATTGCCTTTATAACAGTAAGCAATC
>QKFE01000284.1 GCA_003252225.1 Kiritimatiellales bacterium
ACCACAACAATCCTGATTTTCTCGGGCTGCACGAAGTGGCTGTTCAAAATATGGAGAGGATCACCGAAGGCGGGGTAAATTTCCTGAAACAGAAGCGGGACAATCCGTTCTTTCTCTATTTCGCAACCACCGTTCCGCACGGTCCGACCAAGGCGGAGCGTTCGTGGAATTCGAATCCGCTGATTTCGCCGGTGGGTTATCTTGAAAAAGCGCCGACCGTGCAGCCCGCGCGCAACACGATTCCGGAACGGATTGAAAAAGCCGGGCTGCCGGTGAACGACGATACGTGCAATATCCTGTGGCTGGATGATGCACTGGGTGCGTTGATTCAGACGCTCGAAAAAACCGGCGAATTGGATAACACGATTATCTTTTTTTATTCGGATCACGGGCAGATGTCGAAAGGAACCCTGTATCAGGGCGGTGTGCACAATCCGTCGATCATTTGGAGAAAGGGCGGTTTTCCCGTCGGGAAAACATCGGATGCGTTGGTGCATATTGTCGACTTCGCGCCGACGATTCTCGATATGGCCGGGGCGGAATACATCGATACGTTGTTCGATGGCGTAAGTTATCTGCCGGTTCTCAACGGGACGCCGCCGGATGAAAGCCGGTTGATGTATTTCGAGCTCGGTTATGCCCGGGCGATCCGCAAAGGGAACTGGAAATATCTGGCTGTCCGCTATCCGGAACAGATCGAAAATATGTCGATGGAAGAGCGGAAAAAAGTGCTCGATGAATGGAACGCCGAACGCCGCCGTAAGCATTTGAATATTGTGACCGAAGACCCGTCAAAACCCTTCAGCCACTTGACGGCTATTCCGGGCGGCGGCGATGCGGAAAAAGGGTCAACCGGCGCCTATCCGGGGTATTTTGATCGGGATCAGCTGTACGACCTTTCGAAGGATCCGGAGGAACAGAAAAATCTGGCCGATGATCCGGAATACAAACAGAAACTCGAAGAGATGCAGCGGGAAATGAAAACAATTCTCGATACGCTGCCGGGAGAATTCAATCTGTAAATCAAGCATGTCGGGATTAGGCAACGGAGGTTAAAATGAAAAAGACGATGAGTGCTGTATTAACGCTTGTTATAGGGGTGTCCGCGGCGCAGGCGCTGACGGAAGTTCAGAAAAAGACGGATTACATCCGCCGGTTCGACAAGGACGGCGACGGCAAACTGAATCTCGCGGAATATACGGAGATGACCCGCACGCAGTTGGCGGAGCAGAACAACGCTTCTGACTATAAAACGATCGCGGCGGAACGGTTCAAAGATACGGATGCCGATAATGATGGTTCTGTGACGCCCGAGGAAATAGTTCAGCGGTTGGTTCGGCTCGGCCTCATTTCCGCCGATGCCGATACCGGCCTGCCGAAAAAGAACGGCCAATGAGTTTTTGCTGATTTGAGGTTCAGTTTGCATTAATCCGGCATTGCGTTCGGCCTGCTCTGATGGGCGGGCTGTTTCTGTTTCGGGAAACTCAAATTCTGATCTTCTTCTTTGCTCAATCGGGAAAGTCGGCGCAAAGTATCCCCCGTATGAATAAGCAGATGATATTGGCAAAGGTGATTGAAGCCCTCGAAGAGGAGCTTCGGGTTCAATTAAAGGGGCAGGCGTCGGCGGCCGAAGGGGCGACCCATGCGGAGGCGCGGGCCGAAACGAAGTGGGATACCTGCGGATTGGAGCAGTCCTATCTGGCGCGCGGTTTGGCGAAACAGTTTGAAACGCTGGCAAAGCAGGTGACCGACTTAAGGGGATTTATTCCGCCTGATTTAAGGGGGAAATCCATTTCATCCGGCGCGTTGGTTGAGACGGAAATGGATGGATTCAAGGATCTGTTTTTCCTGCTCGAATGCGGCGGCGGAAGGGAAGTGAAGGCGGACGGCCGCGAAATAACGGTGATTACGCCGGAGTCGCCGGTCGGTGCCGCTTTAACCGGTAAGACGGAAGGAGACGCTTATTCGTTCCGCAAAGGCGCGATAGGGCGGATTCTGCGGGTGGAGTAAGTTCAGGGATGCTCCGTCTGCAACCGGGCTCAAAAATTCCCTTCCCCCCGCGCCCCCCATCCCTTAGC
>QKFE01000267.1 GCA_003252225.1 Kiritimatiellales bacterium
GCTGTTTCCGCGCGTGAGCGGCTTTGATTTCGTCAATAACCGCCCGGAATTTTTCGCGCTGTGTTTTATAAACCTGGTCGTTGAGGTCAACGCGGCGGACAGGGCGGTTGGTCGGAATCACCATTACGTCGAGGCCGTAAATCTGGTGGAATTCATCGGCTTCGGTTTCGGCGGTACCGGTCATGCCCGAGAGTTTGTCGTACATGCGGAAATAGTTCTGAATCGTAATGGTTGCGAGCGTCTGCGTTTCGCGCTCAATTTTAACGCCCTCTTTCGCTTCGACGGCCTGATGCAATCCATCGGACCAGCGGCGGCCGACCATTAAGCGTCCGGTATGTTCGTCGACAATGACCACCTGATTGTCCTGCACGACATAATCGACGTCTTTTTCATAAATGCTATAGGCTTTAATCAGCTGGTCGACGGCGTGAATACGCTCGTTGCGCATGGCATAGTCTTCCTGAATGGAGCGGCGTTTTTCCATCACCTCTTCGGGGGAAAGATTGGTTGCGCCGTCGAGTTCGGACATCAGTGAAACCATATCGGGCAGCACGTACATATCCGGGTCGTTCGGGTTGAGTTCGTCGCAGCCCTTTTCGGTCAGATTGGCGTCGTGGCCTTTTTCGTCGATAGTGAAAAAGAGTTCCTGCCGCAGTTCGCGGGCGAGTTTTTCGTTCTCCTTTTTCAGCATTTCGAGCTGTGTTTTTTCGAGCAGCTTTCGGTATTTGATCTCTTCGACCAGATGCATCAGCTGTTTATTTTTCGGCATTCCTTCGAATACCTGATAGAGCTTGAGCGCGCCTTCGCTGTCGTTTCCGGCTTCGAGCAGATCTTTGGCCTCTTTGAGCAGGCGGGTGCAGAGTTCACGCTGGCGTTTGACCAGCCGGTTGGCGGCGGGCTGCAGTTCGCTGTATTGGGTGGATGAATAGGGGGCGGGGCCGGAAATAATGAGCGGCGTACGCGCTTCGTCGATAAGAATGGAGTCGATTTCGTCGACAATGGCGAAGCTGTGCCCTTTCTGCTGCACCATATCTTCGGGGCTGTACGCCATGTTATCGCGCAGGTAATCGAAGCCGAATTCGGAGTTGGTGCCGTACGTGATATCGCGCAGATACATTTCACGGCGGTCGTTGTTGGACATCATATTTTTCAGGCAGCCGACGGTGAGGCCGAGCCATTTATAAAGGTGCCCCATCCATTCGGAGTCGCGCTGGGAGTGGTAATCCGACGTGGTGATGACGTGGACGCCTTTACCGGTCAGCGCATTCAGGTAAACCGGCAGGGTTGCAACCAGCGTTTTCCCTTCACCGGTCGCCATTTCGGCAATCATCCCTTTATGAATCGCCATGCCGCCGATCAGCTGCACGTCGAAGTGAACCATATTCCAGTCGATCGGGTGCCCGCAAACCTGCACGGTGGTTCCGCTTAAGCGGCGCGATGCGTTTTTGACGACGGCGAATGCTTCAACCACAATATCGTCGAGGGTTTCGCCGTTTTGCAGGCGCTGTTTAAATTCGGTTGTTTTAGCCTGCAGCTGCTCGTCGGAAAGCGCTTTATATTCTTCGTCCTTCACGTTGATCTGTTCGACCAGCGGACGCATTTTTTTCAGGTCACGCTCATTTTTTGAGCCGAGTATTTTCTTTAAAATCCAATTCATGATGATTCCCAATTTGCAAAAAGAGGGTGAAACCTACCCGATTTCCCCCGGGCCCACAAGCCGCGATTGGGGCGGTTTAACACGCGCGAAAGGCTTGAAATGCACGCTAAACAGGGAGTATTTTCCCGGCATGGAAGCTGAGGGAACAACACCTGTGCCGCTGGTCATCTACGGCGTGCCGTTCCACAACGTCACGTTCGGGGAGGCGGTTGACTGGGTTGTCGCCCGCGTCCGATCCGGGCGCCCGGCCACAATCGCCACCGCCAACCTCGATTTTGTGACGCAGGCGTGGAACGACCCCGAACTGCAGCGTATTCTCATCGACGCCGACCTCGTTTTGGCCGACGGATTTCCGATCGTCAAACTCGCGCCCTTTTTCGGACAGAAACTAAAAGGCCGCGTCACCGGATCCGACCTCACCCCGATGCTCGCCGAACGCGCCGCAAAAGAAGGGATCAGTTTATATGGCCTCGGCGGGGCCGACGGCGTCGCCGAAAAAGCGATGCGGATTTTAAAGGAACGCCACCCTGAGCTGAAAATCGCCGGAACTTTTTCCCCCGAATTCGCGCCGCTGCTCGAAATGAACCACCCCGAAATACTGCGCGAACTCAGCGAGGCCAAACCCGATATCCTCTTCGTTGCGCTCGGATCGCCCAAACAGGAAAAATTTATCAGCATGCATGTGCGCAGCTGGAACATCCCCGTTGCAATGGGGGTCGGCGCATCGCTCGATTTCATCACCGGCGAACAGAAACGCGCACCGGTCTGGATGCGCAACGCCCACCTCGAATGGCTGTGGCGAATCTGCTCCGACCCGAAACGGCTTTTCGGGCGCTATTTCAAAAACCTCTGCTTCCTCTTTTCCGCAACGCGCCAGCTGACCGCCATCCATTTTATGCCCGACAAACCCGTCGCCTTCCGTCCGCTCGATGAACGCGATGTCGCCCATCTCAATCCCCTCGGAATCTACGTCGAAAAATTCCAGCCGCTGGCAAACGAAACCAATGCGCACGAATTGCTCCGCCGGATCACCGCCGATGCCCGCGGGAAAACGATACTGCTCGATATCCACGCCGTCCCGTGGCTCAACAGCCTCGAACTCGGCACCTTGCTCGAAATCGACAAGCTGTGCCGACGATCCGGACACCGCCTTATTTTATACGCCCCCCGCCCGAAAGTCGGAAAACTCCTCGAAACCTGCCGACTGGCCGACTATTTCATAACCGCCACCCGCCTCGATGAAATCGAAGAAATCGTCGGGAAATTCACCTGCCGCACCGGCGGAGGAACACAATACGAAAAAGGCGCGCTCACCATCGACCTGCCCATCGAATTCACCGCCGCCACCCTCCCCGGATTCGAGCGCGATGCCGACCTCATCCGGCGCGAACTCAAAGCGCAGGGGTTGCTGAAATCGCTCGAAGTAAACGCCGCCCGGCTCGATTTTATCGACAGCGCCGGACTCGGCTACCTCATCAGCCTCAAAAAAGCCGCCCAGATCGAAGGCATATCCATGTCCATCGCCAACCTGCCCCCCAAACCCCGCCGTACCTTCGAAATCGCCCGCGTCGACAAAGTCCTGCTGCATGCCTGAAAACAGGCGATGTCGGGATTGAATTTGGGTAGGGACGGTTCGGCGAACCGTCCGCGGCGCTTTCATCGAAAGCGCCCTACCTCATCAAGCCGATGAGTGATGAGATAGTCGTGGAAAATCTGGATGAGGCCCTGTCGGGCGAGGGCGGAGCGGTAAATTTTCGGCGAATGGTCGGGCCCGAAAAGAGTGAAAGCGGTTTGGCGGATGACGGAATTATCCGGTTCAACGGGAAGCTTTTCGAGGGCGAAATCGGCCGAACCGGAAGCGGCTCGAAATGGAACCAGAATGTTGGTGATTATTGCGTTGGCGCGGGACTGCCCGACGAGAGCGGTCGGTTCGCATCGGGTTTTCCAGCTGATGTGCGTGTTCCAGAAATTATCAGGGAAATCGGTCAACCCATCATAATTGGGGGGTGAAGCGTCGATTCGGAAAGCATAGAAAGCAGCAGCCATTAAACGCCGAACCGGGTGATTGGCGGGGCGGATTCCGGCGAGAATCCAGTCGGATTTTTTCAGCGCGGTTTCCTGCAGCTCGGAGGGTTGCCGCCACCAGAAATCCCAAATAGAGCGGATAAAGTTTCGGGTATCGGGCGGCCATTCGGGATCGGGGTTTTTCGGAAGCAATCCGGAAAGGCCGAGCAGGATAGAATAGGCTTCGCCGGGTGTTTTTGCGATGGATCGGAGGCGGGTTGCGGGCATTACGGAAGCCAGTTTCCGGAACGCGGCTTTATTGTTTTTATAGCCGAGCGAAGCCATCAATTCTTCCCACAAAACCTGCTCGGGTTCTTTGTTCTGCATGGCGAGCGCAAGCCGCTCGGCTTTTAATCGAAGGCGTTCTTCGCCGGCAGCTTCGAGGTAATCTGTTTTGCGGTCGGGATCCATCCCTTTTAACGGGAAATCGCCGGAGGGAATGGAGTATGGGAAGGCAGTGAGGTCGATATTGTCGAAAGAAAACTTCGGGTCGGACGACAGAATTTCCTGCAAAGGGATCTGAATTAACCCGGGGATTTCGGGGCCTTGAAAATAGACGATGTGGAAGCGGACGTTTTCGTAGCGCGGATCACCGGCATGTCCGTGCTGATTCCATCCGGCGGGGTGAATATGTATTTCGAGATCGCCGGAAATACGCCGCTTTTCCTTCCCGATCAAAAGAACCGCATTGTGAAAATCGGGGCCGGATTCGAGGTTCCATTCACCGGGATGCTCAATTTCAACGATTTCACCATCGGTTGTTTTAAGGGTTGAAGGGCGGTTTCGCGGATCGGCCCAAAGGCATTGGAGGTGCCGTTCGCGGTACGGGAAATGCCGGAAAACGGGGCCGGATTCGCAGACTGCCGGATGGGCGCTTTTGCAGCGGTACAGCACCGAATTCGGAAAGCAGCTTTCCAGTTTTTCAAAAATCAGCGTCATTCGGGCAGACTATTCAATACTTACAATGCGGGCAATGGGATTCCCGATCCTTCTACTGCGAACGACAAAAATATTGCGGACGGTCAGTGGATGGCTAAAATCTGCGGGCGTATGGAAAAATTACAGGCAGAACGGGTGTTGAAGGCCATTGTTGATGGCGTGGAAAAGTATGCGAAAATCGCCGAGCGGGCGAATATTGATCCGGTGGAACTGACGGAATATTCGGAGGTGCTCGACCGGGCGATTCAGCTGATGCGCGGGTTTTACAAATACGGCCACGAAAATATGAAACCGGCCGGGCTTCCTCCCCCGCCGAATCCCTATCTGAACAAAACCAAAGGCATCGAAGAGCAGCCGCCGGAATATTTTGCTTTCGAGGCGGTGCAGCGCAACGGGATGGATCGGGCGAAGTGCATTTTTACCTGCGGCCAGCTGGGTCTCGATGAAAAGACCGCCGAAACGGCGGTGGATACTGTTTCGATACCGTGGCGTCCGGCCAACGGATGGAAAACCTACGTGCAGTGCGATGCTGATGGAAACTATGTGCTGATGGATAAACCGCCGGTAAAACTGAAGCGCTTGCTGGAAGGTTTTCTGAGCCAGCTTTCGGCTTAACTGTATTTTTCTCCGACAATTAAATGTTGCGGATTGAATTAACCACAAGATACTCAAAATCACAAAGTACTTCGGAATTATCGTTCTGAGTCTCCTGAACATTTTGCGGTTAATCCCGATATTTAGTCGCTGAATCCATACTGTGAGTCCACTCGGCGGGATGAGTTGCTGTATAAACTTCTTTTTTCATTTTACTCCGGTTGTATATATTACCCTGTGAAAACAGGGTATGCATGTAAGTACAAACGAAGCGGAGAATCGGAATGATGCAGATAAGTAAATGTCTCAGTGGAGCGGCGGCAGTTTGGTTGGCAGCGGGGTTGGCCTGGGGGCAGAATGAAGGCGGAGCATCCGCCGATGATGCTTTGCCTAAAGTCGTTTCGTTTACCCTGATTGATGCGAGCACAAACGAACCGGTGCCCGAATTCGACCCTGTTCCGGAGGGGGCGGTTATTGATATCGGAAAAATACCGGGCAAGGTCATAAATTTCCGGGCGAATACAAATCCGGATCGCGATTTCGGCAGCGTCCGTTTCCAGTTTTCCGGCGCTTCCTCCGCCTCCATTATTGAGAGCATGTATGTGTGGGCGGCGTTTGGAGATAAAGAGGGGAAATATAATGCGCGTACGCTTAAAGCCGGGAGCTATGCTTTAACGGCAACGCCGTATACCGGGAATAACGCTCAGGGAGACCTAGGGGAACCGCTTACATTGAACTTCTCCATCACAGACAGCAACCCTTCGGCACCGACGGCCACGGAAACGTATAACTTCCCTCCGAAAAAACCCTTAGCCCCGAGTCCCTCCCCCACCCCGGCACCGAGGAAGTCACAGAAAGAATCAATTGGTTTTCTGTATGGGCAGGACGAGACGGAGGAGTAAATGTCGGCGCTTTAATAATGCGCTGTGTTTCCGTTTAAGGGGGGCACGCCAAACTCAACCGATCGCTACTTTAAATACCCCATTTCGCGCATCCACGCTTCGCAAAGTTTGGGCCACAGGGTATGAACCGGATGTCCGCGGTCGCGCATTCCGTAGCCGTGCCCGCCTTTGGCAAACAGGTGGGATTCCACTTCGATTCCGGCGGTGTCCAGCGCGGCGGTGTAAGCCAGTGTGCTGCGGTAATATTTTTTATCGTCCTTCGTCTGCACCACGAAAGCGGGCGGCGTTTGGTCGGAGACCTTAATTTCATCGACCAATTCAGTGGTTCCCTCTTTGAAAAGATAGGCCGGATAAACGAGCACTGAAAAGTCGGGGCGATGTTCTGTATTGCTGCAAGCCGCCGTTAAATGGCCGCCGGCGGAAAATCCGAGCATACCGATGCGGTTCGGATCAATCCCCCACTTACCGGCATTTTTACGGGCCAGCTGAATCGATTGATTTGCGTCAGCAAGCGCCCCTTCCCGGTTATCCGGACACCGGTATTTTAAAACTGCCGCAGATACCCCGATTGAATTGAGCCATTGCGCGATTTCGGAGCCTTCGGAATTCATGCTGAGAATCCGGTATCCGCCGCCGGGGCAGATGATCACGAAGGGCCGGGACTGATCGGTCGGCTCCAAAAGATACAGCTGAAGGGTCGGTTCGCTGACGTTGGTCAATCGGATTACGTCGTCGCCTTCGTCGGGCTGTACGGATTCGGGTTTCCCCGCGCCCCTTCCCGGCATATCCCCGTTCCATAGTTTGATCTCTTCCATCGCGTTCAAAGGCAGTACTCCCAATAAAAACAGTGTAACCAGCATTTTCATAACGGGACGTTAGCGGACGGCGGTCAGGGGGTCAAACACCGTTCATTTCCCCGAAGCTATCAACAGCATCATTTTGAGTTTCGTATTACCCTATCCCATAAAGGCTTGTGCACAAATCATTCCTGACAGAAACACCGGTTTACAGACAGGCCGGATGCCGTTCATCGTTGGGATAAAAAAAGAAGAGGGTCATATGCCCGAAGTCGCCCTCTTTAAATCCGAAAATCGGTCAAAATAATTAGATTGTATCTATATACTAAGTTGAGAAATCCGATCATCTACGGTCTTTTAATGCGTGATGCCGGTTGAAAATCACTCCAAACACTCATCCGGCTTCCGCGCAAATATCGTTCAACCGATGAGCAGGAAAACAGGAGGACGCTATGGAAGAGATGAAAGGCGCCAATTTTGAAATTGATTACAGTCTCTGCGGACCGAACGCTGAGTTTTCAGTCAAACGTCGGCTGGCTGAGGCCGTTTGGTATCAAACCCCCGTGCCGCGCGCAACCATGCGCAAACTGCTCGAACGCCGCAATTGGCCGGGTATTCGGGACTGTGCAATTTGGTTTGGACTGATGGGGCTGTTTGCCTATTTGACCCTGAATTTATGGGGCAGCTGGCTGGCCGTTTTGCCGTACCTCGGTTATGCCGTTCTTTATGGAACATCGTCCGATTCCCGCTGGCACGAATCCAGCCACGGCACGGTTTTTAAAATCGACTGGCTGAATAATGTGCTCTACGAAATTGCCTCTTTTATGGTGATGCGCGAATCGACGGTTTGGCGCTGGAGCCACACCCGCCATCATTCTGACACGATCATTGTCGGACGCGACCCGGAAATTGCATCGTTCCGCCCGGTTCAGCTGTTCAAATTTTTCTTCGGCTTCACCGGGATTCCGGCGGCGCAGACCTATTTTAAAAAGCTCTTCAAACACAGCAGCGGCTCCCTGTTT
>QKFE01000145.1 GCA_003252225.1 Kiritimatiellales bacterium
CTCAATCTCCTCCCGCTTATCCGCGCAAATCTGTTCGAGAATATTCACTTGTCCCCCTCAAGAAACGGGTTAACGATCCGAACACCGTTTATCACTTGGCCGTGGTTTAAATCTTCTGTGTAAAGTCGGGCGCAATTTGATTTTGCAGCGGCAACAATGATTAACGCATCCCAAAAGGACAGTTGCCAAAGTATATGCCCATCGACAGCCTTCTGAATATCTTCCACCGAGAGTTGGCAAACGTTGAGGTTCAAAAAGGATTCCATGAGGCTTTTTGCAATCAACGGCTCCAGCTTCAGCTTTCGAACAGCCGTCACATAGAATTCCTGAACGACCTGCGTGGAAATGCAACCGCTTTGCATACTGCCGACTTCTTCAACAAGCATTTTGGCAACACGTTGCCTTTCCGGGTTACTACAATCGCATAAATAGACCAGAATGTTCGTGTCAAAAAACGCCCTAGACATCGTAGGCATCCTCACGGCACCATTTGTATCCGCCGGAATTACCCTGGGCTTTTTCAACTTTGTCAAAGAGCTCTGTTACCCAGGCAGAAGATCCGGGCTTAACAGTACGGCTCACCAAGTCCCGAACCAAGGCATTGAACGACATATCATGCTCCTGAGCATATTTCCGCCCTGCTTCCAGTAAATCTTCATCGATTGATAGAGTAATATTTTTTGTCATCACAAACCTCCTTCAAGCACATATAATATATTCGCACATAATATGTGTTGTCAATCTGGCTGATTTACCGCTTCTTCTTCAAATACGCTTCAATAAACGGATCAAGGTTGCCGTCGAGCACGCCCTGCACATTACCGACCTGCGTATCGGTCCGGTGATCCTTCACCATCGTATAGGGCTGCATCACATACGAACGGATCTGCGAACCCCACGCAATTTCGCCTTTATCGCCGTAAAGCTGATCCACCGCTTTGCGCTGTTTATCCTGCTCAATTTCATACAGGCGCGCTTTAAGCATTTTCATCGCCGCCGCCTTGTTTTTATGCTGCGAACGCTCCGCCTGGCACTGCACCACTGTACCGGTCGGAAGATGCACAATCCGCACCGCCGAATCGGTTGTGTTCACATGCTGCCCGCCCGCGCCCGACGAACGGTACGTGTCGATCCGCAGATCCGATTCCGCGATATCCACATCAATATCGTCATCGATTTCCGGCGTCACATCCGCCGCGACAAACGAGGTGTGGCGGCGCGACTGCGAATCAAACGGGCTGATCCGCACCAGCCGGTGCACCCCGCGTTCCGATTTCAGCAGGCCGTAGGCATACGCCCCCTCAACCAGAATCGTCACGCTTTTAATACCGGCCTCTTCCCCCGCCTGATAATCCAGAATCTGCACCTTAAAATCATTCCGTTCCGCATAGCGCGTAAACATGCGGTAGAGCATATCCGCCCAATCGCAACTCTCCGTTCCGCCCGCCCCCGCGTGTAGCGTCAAATAGGCATTATTTCCGTCAAATTCCCCGCCGAGCAGCGACTGCATTTCCAGCGACTGGAACCCGCTTCCAACCTTATCGAGTTCCGCCTCCACTTCCGCCAGTGCTTCCGCTTCGCCGGCTTCCACCAGCTCCAGCAAAACCTCCGCATCATCCAGCCCGCGCTGAATCGCGCTGAACGGATCGAGCACCATTTTAAGCGACTTGGTCGCCGCAATGTTCACCTTCGCCTTATTCTGATCGTTCCAGAAATCCGGCGCCGCCGCCTCGGCCTCAAGCTTGTCCAGCTCCGCCTTTTTCGCCGCGATTTCCAGATAGCCCTCCATCTCGGAAAGCTGCGCGCGGAAGCCCTCAATTTTCGGTTTCAATTCGTCATGTGTCATACGTGCAAATCCAGTTAGTAGCCGCGAAATATACCCGAACCGCCCGGAATCCCAAACCCCGCATTACGAAAAAATAGAACATCGAGTAGCCGAGGGAGGTTGCCCTCCCTAAGCTCTCCCACCACCGGGCATACGGTTCCGTACCACGGCGGTTCCGAATGATCATGCTGTTCTGTTTCCCAGTAACGTTTCAAGCAGATTCACCAGTCCGAGACCATCGAAA
>QKFE01000278.1 GCA_003252225.1 Kiritimatiellales bacterium
GGCTGTATTCTTTCGGCGGATGAGGAAAAATTTCTGAAACTGTTCGATCTGGTTTTCCGGATGAATGCACTGCCGGATCTGCCGGATATGCTGCACCAGTGCGGCGTGGCCACTGAATTTTCCGCGCTGCATCCGCTGAACGACCTGCACCGCGAAGATGAACGGACGGACTTCTGGCAGGTTGATCCGGCGTACAGCTCCGATTTTGAAGCCTATGTCCCGATTCAAAACGGATGCGATAAATTCTGTTCGTATTGCGCCGTTCCGTACACCCGCGGCCGGGAGGTTTCGCGTTCCAGCGATGATATTCTGGCTGAAATCCAACGGCTGGTTGAGCGCGATGTGAAATCGATCACGCTACTGGGGCAGAATGTGAACTCGTACGGACTCGATAAAAAAGGCGGGGAAATTTCTTTTGCGGAACTGCTGCGAAAAACGGGCGAACTGGGGAATGCCAGCGGTAAGGAGTTCTGGGTTTATTTCACCTCGCCGCATCCGCGGGATATGACGCGCGAGGTAATTGAGGTGATTTCGCAGTACGACTGCCTTGCAAAACAAATTCATCTTCCGGTGCAGAGCGGCGACGAAAAACTGCTCCGCAGAATGAACCGTAATCACAGCGTTGAAGATTACCTGAAAATCGTGGACGACATTCGCGAACTGCTGCCGACGGCAACGATATTCACCGATATAATTGTCGGCTTCAGCGGCGAAACGGACGCGCAGTTTGAAAACAGCGCAAAGCTGATGGAGCAGGTGAAATACAATATGGCTTACATCGCGAAATATTCACCGCGCGTCGGCGCCCGTTCTGCACGGTGGGAAGATGATATTTCGCCGGAACTGAAAAGCGAGCGGCTGGCCGGATTGAGCGCCATTTTGAAGCGGACCTCGCTGGCGCATAATGAATCGATGGTTGGAAAAATATCCCGCGTTTTGCTTGAACGAACCGATCCGCGGAAAGCGGGCGCATTGCAGGCGCGTACAGAAGGCAAACTTCCGGTCCGTGTTCTGGATGCTCCGGAAAATTTGGTCGGCACTTTTCGGGACGTGGAAATCACCTCTGCCGCCGAACTTTCGCTGACCGGACGGTTGGTGAAGCAGGCGTAAATCACCGTCCGCTTTCGAGGCGGAGGGCGTTGCGGAAGGGCAGACCGGCGGCGCGTATTTTTTTCTGGGTTGCGGGTATATCGTATTCAACCCGGCGCAGGGTGATGGTTTGAACCGCCAGGTCGTAAATCACATAGGCGGCTTTCGGGTTGCGGTCGCGGGGCTGGCCGACGCTGCCGACGTTGATCAGATATTGGAAATCCGGCTCAACTTTTATGGTATTGAAAAAACCTTTTTCGATAAAGTCCGTCCCTTTTATGAAGGCCAGCGGAACGTGGGTGTGCCCGAAAAAACAGACGGGGCTGAACTGGTTTTTAAAACTGGCTTCGGCGGATTTGCGCCGGAAAATATAATTCCATCGGTGCGGGTTGCTGAGTGAACTGTGCACAATGGTGAAGTTTTCGATGTCGAGAATCATCGGCAGTTCGCGGAGATATTTGCGGTCGAAAAAGGAGAGCTGTTTGCGCGTCCATTTAATGCTTTTCTGCGCCATCGGGGTGAAAAGTTCCATCGATTCGTTGCAGGCGGTGTAATAGTCGTGGTTGCCCTGTACGACATGGGAACAAATTGACCGGACTTTTTGCAGGCAGGGTTTGGGATCGGCATTGTATCCCACCACATCGCCCGTGCAGACATAACGGTTCACACCCTGTTTTTCAGCATCTTCCAGCACCGCGCTCAATGCTTCGAGATTGGCGTGTATATCACCTAATATTGCGTACTTCATTAAAAGCTGATTCCGAACCGGTCGAATTCGCCGGTGGCATCTTTCCAGTTAAAATGTTCGTTTATAATTCCGCGTCCCAAACGGGAGTTGCGGATCTCATGCAGCAGACCGACCAGTTCTTCTTCCGTTCCTTCAGCTATCAATTCAACGTCGCCGTCCCACAGATTTCGGACAAATCCGGTCACGGAAAATGATTCCGCCAGCGAGCAGACGGTATAGCGGAACCCCA
>QKFE01000264.1 GCA_003252225.1 Kiritimatiellales bacterium
GCTGTTCAGAATAGATATTAAACAGAACATAAACGCCATCGGATTCGTCAATATCTCCACAAATGGTTACGGACGGAATAACATAATCTTTCAGCGTCAACACAGATGCGGAAAGAAACAGTTCGGCGGTGGATCGGGAACCTTGAGTTACCTGATTTGTACTGCCATCATCGTAATACGACCCGTTTGCCGGGAAGTTATAGCTGACGATTCCAATGTCAAAAGAGACGTCGTTAAGATTCAGCGGCAGGGTGTATCCCAGAGAAAGGTCAATTTCCGAAAAATCATTCTGAACACCGGCATTGTTTTCGCCGATATCATAGTTGGCCCAGACATTGAGGCTTAAGCCGTACTGGGAAGCGGTCAACTGCGGCTGGAAGGCAAAGTCATTATTGATCACCTGACCGCGCCACACATAGGAAGACACCAAATCCGCTTCAAATGTTACCAAGGTCTGCGACGAATCATTCGCCGGGGCCTCTTCAAATGTTACCAAGGTCTGCGACGAATCATTCGCCGGGGCCTGCCCCACCATGGCAATATCGTTCTGAGCATTAACCAAACCGGCCGCCATAACAGCAGCCGCACCAACCGTCATCAATTTCTTCATTTGATTCCTTCCTCCAATTAAATCGCTTTTAAACAGCACTTCTCGCCCCTCGCGATCCGTAAAAAGTGTCTTTAACATTGCACTTGCTCCATGGGGTTGCAAATCATTTCGCCGTGAACTTTAAACGGATTCCCGGAAACGGAAAAAACCTACCGTAAAACCCTATAAATCGACCTGAAAGCGGCCCTGAACAAAGAAGAGATCGCCGTCTGCGGGAAGTCCGGCGGTGAGCCGGTCGCGGACATCCGCGTACCCCACATCAAACATGATCCGATTCCGTTTTGAAAGGTACAGATTCAGGCCGGTCGAAACAATGGACATAATGCCGCCCTGCACGGATTCGTCGCTCAAATCCGTATGTGAATAGCGGGCCGCCCACTCCCATGCGCCCCAGCTCCGTTCCCGGAAGGAAAAATCGCGGCGTGGTTCGATCCGGACAAAAAATCCGTTCCGCCGGTTATACCCCCGTGTTTCGCCCGTCAGCATGAATGAGGACTGAACATAAAAACCGTGAAACCGAAGGGTCTGTCCGAGCGCATTATCCGCATAGGCCTGAATCAGTTCGCTTTGGATCAAAAGGGGGCCGTTCTGCCACCCCCCTTCCAAACCCAGAACATACGCCTGATCACCGCCGAGCGGGCCGGTATCAATCAGGAACGGCGCCAGATAACTTTCCGGGCGCGAGCGGTATTGAACGCCTTCATCCTTCGCATACAGGGCGCTGACGCTTGTGCCCAGATGGATCCGCCGGGTTCCGTTGGTTCCGCCCGTTTCCCTGCCCAGCCAGGTACCCCGCGCGATAAACCGGCTGTAGCTTTGAGATGCGTCGCGGTTTTCGCTGTCGTTCACATCGGCGAACCACCCGGCGTACAGCGTTGCCCGTTCACTCGGGATTGCGCCGCCCAGCTGAATCCCCAGCATATCGCCCGGGGCGAACGCCGTGACCGGCGAAGCGTCTTCCATCAGCGGGATACCCGAACTGCTTTCCAGCGAAGCCATTGAAAACGGCGCCTTAAAAATACCGAACCGGGCACTCGAAATATAGGGCACTTCGTGGAACCAGACATAGCCGTCATTAAAATAGAACGTATTATCGGCCAGACCGAATTCCACCCCGTACGTCAGCGGACTGAAGAAAAAGGCGCGGCCGAACGTATTCACCCGAAAGCGGCGTACACTCACTTCGTTATCCGCCCCTGTAACCGCGCCCTTTTCATTATATGCGGCGGCATCCAAATGGAGTTTTGCGCCCAGCCGTCCCGTCAGCCGCCGTTTTTCAGAAAAAATCGACGTATAAAAAGCGCCCTTATATTCGCCGGATTCGATCAGCTCATAATAGAGGCTGTCAGCCATATACAGGTTAATATGGAACGGAATCCGGTTATCCTCGCTGAAAACCGATTCCCACCCCGCGTTCTCATCCGCCACAACGGCTTCCACCGCATTCGTATCTTCCGCCCCCCGGCAAAGCGGCACAAGCAGCAACAAAAAAGCGGTGCTTTTTAAAAATCTTAAAAACCGTGTACTCACGCGCAAAGTATCAGTCAGCCGTCGCCGGATTTCCAGCACGAAACCTACTTCACCGCCGCGCCGGCCCCGAGGTCGCCTTCCACCGTAACCAGTTTCAATTCATCGCCTTTCGAGGCCGCCAGCAGCATCCCCTGCGATTCAACGCCGCGCAGTTTCGCCGGTTTCAGATTGGCCACCACCACGATTGTTTTACCAACCAGCTCTTCGGGTGTGTAATACAGCGCAATCCCCGCAACCAGCTGGCGCTTTTCATCGCCCAGATCGACCTGCAATTTCAGCAGCTTATCCGCCCCTTCAATTCTCT
>QKFE01000215.1 GCA_003252225.1 Kiritimatiellales bacterium
GAAATCGACCGCGTCACCAATTTCTGGAAAGAGCAGAGCCGCCCCGAATTTATCACCGAAATTCACGAGAAGATTGAAAAGCCGGCCACCGACCTGCCGGAACTCGATGATGGCGGCGATGATGAAATTGTTGAGCAGGCAATGGAGGTGATCCGCCAGACTAAACGGGCCTCCACCTCTTCGCTGCAGCGGCGGTTGCGTATCGGCTACACCCGCGCCGCGCGCGTGATGGACCTGCTCGAAGAGCGCGGTATTATCGGCCCGCCGGACGGCGCGGGGCCGCGCGAAATTCTGATCGATCTGGATGGAGAAATACCCCAAAACGAGGGAGCGGAAGAAGACGATGGAACAGACTAGTTTAAATATCGGCTCAATCGGGCAGAAGCTCGAAGCGGCCCGCCAGCTCAAGGGTGTCACCGTTTCCGAAGCCGGACACGCCACCAAGATTCTGGCCAAAGTGATCGAAGCGATGGAGTCGGATGATTTCGGGTCGCTTTCAGCTCCCGTTTACGCCAAGAGCTTCATTAAAATGTACGCCAAATATCTCGGCATCGATTCCCGCCCGCTGGTGGATGAATACATCAAACTGCATGCGCCGAAAGGAACGGCTCATCTTGCAGATGAAGTGCGGCAGAGCTTCGCTAAATCGGAACAGGTTTCGATTGAAACAACCGCAATGCCCGTGCCGTCAAAACATGAAGGAAAAAAAGTTTTTTCGAGTGTTGGAAATGCGCATGCCGATGGCGGAATCGGCGGCGGTTTTCCGGTTAAAATGGTTTCGTCCGCCGTGGTCGGAATCCTATTGGTCGGTGTTGCGGCCGCAACCGTAACGCAATGTTCTTCGGATGAAGATGAAGCGCCGGCGCCCGCAGGCGGAGCTGCCATGGTTGAACGTGCGCTGATCTCCGAAGGGGTGCCGGATGCTTATCTGGTTGAGCCCGGTAAAATTTCGGTTGATAAATAGGGAAGGCGGAAACGCGTTTATGAAAAGTCTGCCGAACCACCTCACTATCAGCCGGTTTTGGATGACCGCCGTAATGATGGTCTGTATGACGCTCGATTTTCCGTATGCGCGGATTGTCGCGTTGGCGATTTTTGTGCTGGCCAGCATTACGGACGCGCTCGACGGCTATCTGGCCCGTAATTTTTTCGGGTGTACTTCCTTCGGGAAACTGATGGATCCATTGGCCGATAAAGTACTCGTCTGCGCTGCCTTTATCGGGTTCGTTGAACTCGACAGTATCCGCGCGTGGATGGTGGTGCTGATCATTGCGCGCGAATTCATGGTGACCGGAATGCGTCTGCTGATGATTGAAAAAGGCATCGTGATGCCCGCCGGAATGTGGGGCAAAGTGAAAACCACCGTACAGATGATTGCCATCTGTTTCTATTTCTTCGGGCTCATTTTTGAGTCGGAATATCTGCCGATGCCGGGAACCGCTTTTGCGTGGTGGCTCGGGCTTGGAACCGCGCTTTTAACCGCGTGGACCGGCGTGGTCTATTTCTGGCAGCAGCGGCATACCATCTGGGAAAAGGGGCAATAAAGCAGACGCGCCGCCCGCGGCGCGTTTCGAAGGATTTGGTAATGGGACGAGAAAGTATTGAAAACTGGCGGGTTCAGAAATGCGCCAAAGCCTGCACCAAATGCGAAAAGGTATTCGCCGATAAAGAGAAGCTCTTTTCAAAGCTGATGTTTGATGACGGCGAATATGTCCGCCGCGATCTGTGCAAAGAATGCTGGGATAAAAAAGATCCCGGTTTGAGTTCCTGGAAAACCACCTATGTGGAACCGCCGCCCCCGCAGGAAGAGGCGGTTAAAAAAGAAAATGCCGAATCTCTGCTCCGTAAACTCATCGCAAAAGAGAATGAAGAGGATCTCAATGCCATCTTCATTTTAACGGTGATGCTTGAACGCAAAAAAATCCTCGTCGAGCGCGATGTTCAAACCACCGAGGACAAACGCAAGCTGCGTATTTACGAGCATAAAAAAACCAACGAAACCTTTATGGTCATTGATCCCGAACTCAAGCTCGACGAACTCGAATCCGTGCAGGAAGAAGTTGTTGTTCTGCTTGGCGGTCAGCCGCGAAATCCGCCGGTAGAAACTGACGTTGAAGCCCGGGCGGATGCGGGGTAGGGCTGGTTCGACGAACCAGCCGCGGCGCTTTCGTCGAAAGCGCCCTACCAACAAATACGTCAACACACCCTGCCAACGCGCGAGACAAACAGAAGCCGCTTAAAAGCCGGCGGTGTAAGTTACAAACCCGGCGAGGCCCTGCAGCGAAGTGCTGCCGCCGACTTCGGATAGGTCGATATTCGCCCAGTTCCAGCGCGCGCCGAGACCGAGCGAACCGCGGTCGTGCACCCGGAATTCAAATCCGGTGCGGGCATACGCGCCGACGCCGAAAGCGGATTCGTTATTATCATACGTCCCGCCGTCCGATCCGGAGGATTGAGTCTGGGTTTCTTCGCGGTTGGAGCGGTAGCTGGCGTAAATCATCAGCGGGCCGCCCGCAGCATAAATACGAAGTTTGTGTCCTTTGTCCAGAAACAGGTTGGCATAAGCGCCGCCGGCGAGGTCGAACATCCACATCGAGGTTTCGATGCTGACATAAAGTCCGTTTCCTCCGGCGGAAAGATAGTTGATCTTGTCAAACCGGAATCCCATCAGAAAAGAGGCTTCGAGGCCGAACTGTAAACGCCGGTCGAGATCCGGCATGGTAGACCATGCCCCGCCGAACTGGGGCAGGGTGGAGATGTCGATGGTGGCATCGCCGCCTTCGCCGGTAGAGTCTTTGATGACGAGGTCGTCGTATTTCACTGCGCCGAGCAGGGCCTGCACGGTGTAGTTTTCATCCCACGTGTCATACTTGTGGTATTGCGCGAAAACGGAGGTTGAAATCAGCAGTGAAACCAATCCGAATGTTACCTGTTTTTTAAGCGTCATGATGCGTTTTCCTCCTGTACGGCTTTTTTGCCGCATTTTTCTTTTGCGGTCTGCACGATGAAATAGAGCATCGGCACAAAAATCAGGCTGGCCACGGTGGCGACGAGCATTCCGCCGAATACGGTTGCGCCCAAAACCTTCCGACTTTCCGCCCCTGCACCGCTGGCGGTGAGTAGCGGAATGACACCGAGAATGAAAGAGAAGGCGGTCATCAGTACGGCCCGGAAACGGAGGTTGGCGGCACTCATGGCTGCGTCGAAAACGGATTTGCCTTCTTCCCGCTCCACTTTGGCAAATTCCACAATCAGGATGGCGGTTTTGGTGCAGAGACCGATCAGCAGAACGATGCCGACCTGGGCATAAACGTTGTTTTCATAGCCCGCTGTTTTGAGGGCGATAACGGCTCCGAGCAGGGCGGTCGGCACAGAAAGGCAGACCGAAACCGGAATGCTCCAGCTTTCATACTGAGCCGCCAGCACAAGATAAACCATGATGATGGCCATAATGTAGATGATGTTGGAAGAGCCCTGAGCCGCTTTTTCCTGATAGGAGAGCTCTGTCCACTCGACGCCCATGGTGTTGGGCAGTTTTTGGCCGGCCATATTCTCAACAATCGCCATCGCCTGTCCGGTACTGTAGCCATCGCCCGGCTGTCCCATGATTTTGGCCGAAGGATACATGTTGTAGCGGTTCACCGACTGCGGCCCGAGAATTTCTTCAATGCTGACGACGGAACCGAGCGGAAGCATCTTACCGTCACGGTTACGGATTTCCAGTGTGCGGATCTGATCCGGCTCTTTGCGGAATCCGCCATCGGCCTGAGCGCGTACCTGAAAAACACGGTTCATATACGTGAAGTCGTTCATATAGACCGAGCCGTAGTAATACTGGAGGGCGTTGAACACGGAACTCATGGAAACGTTTTTGGTGAGTACCTGATCGCGGTCGATATCGACAAACAGCTGGGGGACGTTTGCGCGGAAGGTGGTGTACATCCCTTTGAGTCCGGACTGGGCGTTGCCGTCGTTCATGAACTCTTCGGCAACCTGCTGCAGGGTGCCCATACCGGCTCCGCCGCGATCCTGCAGCTGCATTACGAGTCCGCCGGACATGCCGACCCCCGGCAGGGAAGGCATCGGGAAGGCAAAAGCCACGCCGTCTTTGAGCTGTGAAAGCTTCATGTTCAGTTCACGGATGATGGCGGACTGGTGCCGTTTTTTGCGTTCATCCCAGTTTTTGAAGGTGCTGACGCTGAACGCCGCATTCGGGATGGCGGCTCCGTCGAGAATGGAATACCCGGCGATGGTCATGTAATCGGCAATCCCGTCCGTTCCGCCGATAATGGCATTCACTTCGCGGACGAAGGCGTCGGTTCGCTCCAGTGAAGAGGCGTCGGGCAGCAGGACGTTGACCATGCAGTAGCCTTCGTCTTCCTGCGGGACAAAACCGCCCGGAAGGTCGGCGAATCCGAAAAAGGCGGCGACGGACATCACGACGAAGGCCACTAAACCGATGGCGGCTTTTCGCAGCGCCTGTGAGGCGATTTTGAGGTAACCGGAGCGGGTTGTATCCATGCCTTTGTTGAAGATGCCGAAAATACCGGTTCTTGCCTCGCCGCCGGAGGGGCGCAGCAGTACTCCGCACAGTGCCGGGCTGAGTGTCAGCGCGTTGATGGTGGAGAATACGGTAGCCACGGAGATGGTCACGGCGAACTGTTTGAACAGGATTCCGGTGATGCCGGGCATAAACGTGGTCGGCACAAAGACGGAGAGCAGCACAAGAGTGGTGGCGATCACGGGGCCTGAGATTTCCGTCATAGCCCGCATCGCCGCATCTTTCGGCGCCATTCCCTCTTCATCAATCAGTCGGGTGCAGTTTTCAACGACCACAATGGCGTCATCCACCACAATCCCGATTACCAGCACGAGACCGAACAGGGTGAACTGGTTGATGGAATAGCCGAAGGCGGCCATTGCGGCAAAGGTGCCGATCAGCGCCACAGGAATGGTTACGGACGGAATGACGGTTGCGCGGACATTTTGCAGAAAGATGTAAACGGTCAGGACGACCAGAATGAGGGTGATGAACAGGGTGTTGACCACCTCGGCAATGGAGGCTTTGATTACGTTGGTGTTGTCGTAAATTACCGTGTAATCGAGCCCTTCGGGGAAGCCGGGTTTGAGTTCTTCCATTTTGCGGCGGACACCGTCCACCACGTCGAGCGCGTTTTCGCCGGGGATCTGGTATACCGCAATTGTGGAGGAGGGGCGGCCGTTGAGGCTGGAGCGGATAATATAATTCTGGGCGCCGAGTTCAACGCGGGCAATGTCGCGGATACGCAGCAGGCGGCCGTCTTCACCGGTTCGGATAACAATAGAGCCGAATTCTTCGGCTTCGAGCAGGCGGCCTTTCACGTTGATGGTCATCTGATAGGCCTGACCCTCCGGAACTGGCGGCTCGCCGATCTGACCGGCGGCAACCTGTAGGTTCTGTTCCCGTACGGCATTCACCACATCGTCCGCAGTCAGGCCGCGGGCTTTCATCTTTTCCGGATCGAGCCAGACGCGCATCGAATAGTTGCCTGCCCCGAACGACTGGACTTCGCCAACCCCCGGAACACGGGCGACTTCATCTTTCACGCGCAGGGCCACATAGTTGGCCAGAAAGATATCGTCGTGGTTTTCGTCCGAACTGGTAAAGCCGATGTAGAGGTTGGCATCGGTGGATTTTTTCTGGGTTGAAACCCCGAGGCGCTGAACCTCCTGCGGGAGCTGCGGGATGGCTTTGGCGACGCGGTTCTGCACCAGTACGTTCGCCATATCGAGATCGGCCCCCGTTTGAAAGGTCACGGTCAGTTTCATGGTTCCGTCGTTGGCGCTGACGGAATTCATGTAAATCATTCCCTCCACCCCGTTGACCTCTTTCTCGATCACGGCGGCAACGGTGTCGGCGACAGTGTTTGCATCGGCGCCGGGATAGGCGGCGCTGACGGTAATCGCAGGCGGGGCGATGTTCGGATAGCGCTCCACCGGAAGTCCGAACAGGGCGAATGCGCCGAGCAGTACGATGACGATTGAAATCACCGCGGCAAAAATGGGGCGTCGGATAAAAAAGTGGCTGAACATGGGAATTCTCCGGTTTATTCAGCTGCGGGGGCGGCTTTTTCTTTTTGGGCGGACTGCGGCTCGGGGCTGGATTCCTTTATGCGTACAGGAATGCCCGGACGCGCGCGCTGCATTCCGTTCACAATGATTCGTTCGTCTCCGTTGAGTCCGCCGGTAATGATTCGGTCGGAGCCGACCCGGTCACCGCGCTGCACGTAGCGGTTTTCCACCCTGTTTTCGGCGTTGACGACCAGAACGAACGAACCGCCCAGATCGCGCTGGATCGCCAGATCGGGAACCAGCAGTGCATTTTTCACCGGATCGGGAAGGAGGATTTTTCCGAACATGCCGGGCAGCAGTTTGACCTTTGCGTTGGCAAATTCGGCCCGAACCTGAAGGGTTCCGGTTTCGGGGTCGAACTTCGGATCGTTATAATCCACGGCACCCTCTTCATCGAAGATCTGTCCGTCGGCCAGTTCCAGTTTAACCGGGGGGATGTTCGCCCCGGGTTTATCCCCGCGCTCTTTGTTCGGTGTATGCTGGAGCAGGGTGCGTTCATCGACGTTGAAATAGACGTCAACCGGCGATTCGGCCACGAGCGTCGTCAGCAGGGTTGATTCTCCGCTGCCGACCAGATTGCCGACACTCAGGGTGCGCCGCGCCGCGCGGCCGTCGAACGGGGCGAGTATCCGGGTGTAGGAGAGATCGAGCTCCGCCTTTTCCAGCGAAGCTTCGGCGGCCATAACGGCGGCTTCGGCGGACTGTTTATTGGCTTCGGCGGTCAGCACGTCCACCTCAGACACCGCTTTGGTCTGGAATGCGGTCTGGTTACGCTGGAGGGTGGCATCGGCCAGTTTCAAGGCGGCTTTCGCCTGCGCCAGTTCCGCTTTGGCCGCATTGACGGCGGCTTCGTACTGTTCGGGCTCAATGGTAAAAAGCAGGTCGCCCTTTTTAATGCGCTGGCCGTCTTCAAAATCGATGCTTTTAAGGAACCCTTTCACCCGGGCGCGGATATCGACCTGATCGGAAGCCGCCAGCCGACCGGGGAAACTCCGGAAAACGGTGACGTCTTTCTGCACCGGCTGCTGGACGCCGACTTCCGGCGGCGGCGGGGGCTGGAACTCATTCTTCTTTGAGCAGCCTGCACTGATCAGCAGGGCGGAGGCAGCGGCGGCGGATAGGAGTGTTTTCATCAGATTCCTCTTCTCTTTGTGTAAGTGGGGAAAAGCCTAATTAAGTTATATGTTGAATGTCGAGGGATAACGGGAGGTAATTGGCAGGAAAAGGTGAAATCGATGATATTGAAGGATTCTTTCTCGTTACAAAAAAAATCAATTAAACTGTCCTAAAACGACGAAGTCCGGCGTTCTTCAGGGTACTATGAGAAAAATATTCAGTATGATGATTGGGGCCGGGCTGGCGTTTTCCAGTTCGGCGGAACTGTTGCACCATTACACCTTCGACGGATCCGATCCGTTGGCAGATAAACAGGGCAGCGCGGATTTAACACAATACGGGACAGTTGGGTCAATTACGGTGGATCCCGGTGGATTTCTGACGTTTTCGGGAACCGATACGCAGGACGGCACGGTGTATCTGGGAAGCACGGCACTGAATCAGCCGTTCCAGCCGTTCGTTCTTTCCGTCTGGTTCCGGGTGCCGACCGTCGCACAGTCCGAATACACATCGATCTTTTCATCCAACGATGAAACTTCGGCCGGATTTCAGATCAATTTCCGGAACGGATATTTTGGCATCAACATGAACGGAACGCAACTGCCGGTGCTTTCGCTGGCGGATTTGACGACCAAT
>QKFE01000169.1 GCA_003252225.1 Kiritimatiellales bacterium
GGTCGGGAAGCGAGTTGGCGTCGCTTTGGTCGCGTTGTGTGTTGGTCAGGTATCTTTTGCGCAGGTGCTCGCGTTGTACACCAATGCGCCGAGTGGGGCGGTGGTGATGCTGTCTTCCAATGCTTCTGTAACAAACACGAGCTCAAAATTGTCTGCAGGGATTGTGTTTGGATCCGAAGGAAAAGGAAATGGCGAAGTGAAAGGCCCCGGAAATCTTGAAATTTACGTTGATGGGGCGGATGCATATGGGATCTATGCTTCATCGGTAACCCTTTCTCAATATGACGGACAAATTGCCGTTAACTCTGGCGGATCTGCAAAGGGAATCAATGGAAATGTTTATGGCAACATTTCGGGAACAGTTTTAGCTACTGCTACACGTAAAGTATCGGTGAGCACCAGTTCTTATGCTGGAGCTGGGGCAGAAGGAATCAATGGAGATGTTCTGGGCAATATTTCAGGAATCGTTTCCGCCGAAGCCACTGGGGGATCAATCGCGAGTTCTAATGCGCAATCTAGTGCAAGTTCTGGTGCAGTTGGAATTGATGGCGATGTTGCTGGAAAAATTACAGGATTGGTTTGCGCGACCGCAACAGGCGGTTCAGCAGTGAGCCCGGAAAATCTTAATGATGCTTGGGCAGACGCAGACGCAACTTCTTTTGGAATAAATGGCCGCGTTGGAGGAGATTTACTGGGAACTGTTTCCAGTACTGCTATGGGTGGATTGGCGGAGAGTCCCAATTCTAGTGCCGATACACATGCTGAAGCTTTTGGTGCGTTTTTATACACATTTTCACATGATTTTTTGGGGGATGTTTCCGCGACTGCAAAAGGTGGAGAATCGGTTTCGGGGGCGCGGGAGTCTTACCGCGCTAAATCCTCCGCCAAAGCCTACGCTATAGTTGGGAGTGTTTTGGGTAATATTTCGGGAGTAGTTTCTGCTGTCGCTCACGGAGGTACGGCGATAAACCCCGATTCGTATGCCGATGCATCTGCGTTCGCTTCGGCGACTTTAGGAGATGTCTCTGGCAATATGACAGGAATTTTTTCCGCTAACGCTATTGGAGGAACGGCCTCTGGTCGCTTCGCAGATGCATCCGCAACTGCTTACGGAGTTTACGGGAGCTGGGGTGATGTCTCAGGCGACATTACCGGGTGCATTAGTGCACACGCAATCGGTGGATTGCAAGCTGATACCAGTGGTTCACTGTGCGAAGTCAAAGCATATGGGATTTATGGCGAGACCGTTGTGATTTCGAATCTAACAGGGTCGGTTAAGGCTCTGACCGAATCGAGCTCAACCAATGATCAGTACGCAGGCTACTCACATCGCGCGGTTGGCATAGAAGCGTCGGATCGACTTTATTTGAATGTGGATGGCGGAACCATTTCTGCGCAACAGGTGGTTCTAACAACGTGGTCGAGCCCGAACCTCTACACAAACGCGCATATTGCTGTACAAGGTGGAACTAATGATGACGTCGTCATCCTGAAGCATGCAAATATCATCGGCGATATCGATCTGCGGTCTGGAGCCAATCAACTTTTGATAATGGATGATTCTCGCACTCAAGGGGATCTGGTGGATTGTGGGTTGTTTTCAATTCAATCGGGGTTGTTGACTCCGGTTGGGCGGGTTCATGCAAGCGGCCTCTTAAACAACCAAATGCACATCGGGTCGTCTGGGGGGTTCGCATTTGAACTATATGAGAATCCTGCCGCTTGGCAAAACTCAACGTTGATGGTGGACGGCCAGATATCAGCCACGAACGGAGCGTCGATTGCCGCGTATGCGGCGGCGGGACAGACGGCCCAGAAAATTGTGGGCAATAGCTACGAGGTGGTGACGGCGACAGATGGCATCGACGGAACGTTTGTTGAAAATACGAAATCACTGTTTGATCTCGATATCGTGGTGGGCGAAACCAACATTGTGATCACGCCGACGGGCATCAAGGGGCAGGTGGGCGAAAACACGCCGACCGGAAACGGGGTAACGCAGGCGTCGATTGCGTCGGCCAACCGGGCGATCAACAACCTCTCCCAACATGCGGGGGCGATCCGCTCGATGCTGCGCAACGGAAGCGCACCTCAAACCGGAAATGCACCGCAGGGTGCGGCAGGTCCATCCCTTGCCCAACAGGAGCTGACTTCCGGCGAATGGGCGACGTTTGTGCGCCAGTTCAACGACATGGGTTCGCAGGATAGCGAGGGCGGCATCGCGGGATACGACTGGAACTGCTCCGGCTTCCTGGTTGGTTTTGAAAAGCTGGTTGGCGACGGACTGGTGGTCGGCACTTCGGGTGGCGGCGCATGGACGGATCTGGACGGATTGGATGGTTCCGGCGGCGGCGCATCCGAAATGTTCGTGGGCAGCGTGTTCATGAACGCTTTTTCCGAAACGTGGTATTCCGAGGCGGGTCTGAGCTACGCCCATGCGTGGAACGACGCGGAGCGCATCGCCTCCGACACGCAGCGCTACATGGGCGAATACGAGTCCGACCTCTTCGGTGGCTGGCTTGAGCTGGGCTACACGCTCGCCGGAGAAAAATACAGCGTCGAACCCTACGGTCGCGGCACCTACCTGAACGGGCAGCACGACGGCTACTCCGACGAAGGCGGCACCAATCCGTTGACCGTCGATTCTTCCACTTCCGACAACCTGCTGACCGAACTCGGCATCCGCACCATCCGCGACTGGCGGCTGGCCAACGAAACCCGCCTGCGCACCGCCGTGAAGGCCGGTTGGCAGTGCGAACTGATGGACGACACCATCACTGCCAACGGAACCCTACTCGGCGCATCCCAGCGGCTCACCAGCCCCGAAGCCGACCGCAACGCCCTCGTGCTCGGCATCAATGCGGATTGGCAACTCACCGACAAGGTCTTCCTCCTGCTCGACTACGAACCGACCCTTTCCGGTAACTGGTTCAATCATTCGGTCAATGGCGAAATTAAGGTGGTGTTTTAACGAGGCCAGTGATTTCGCACTTAAAGTGTCGGCGGAAGGTCCTTTCGCGAATAGCCCACTTCCGCCAAAACTTTATCGGTTGTTTGAAAGTGGCATTTCGCCGTATCCAGCAGGATGCCGGGGCCGCGGTGCGCCACCAGTTTTTCGGCTTCGCGCCGCACTTTGGTGGAAGCGCCTTTCGGAACCTCAAAATTAAGCTCTTTGCCCATTTTGCGCAGGGCATAAATGAAACCCGCTCGGGCCAAAATGGATGCGGCCGCAACGGCAGGGTCGGATTCCGCCTTTGTGCGCTGGTCGAGCTGAATTTTTTTGCCCTTTTCAAATAGAGCCCGCTCAATTTGGTGTGTCGGGCCGAATTTATCGGACAGCGCGCGCGGGCAGTCGGGTACTTTTTCGAGCAGATTTTCGATCGCGCGAGCATGTCCCCAGGCCAGCATTTTGTTCACATTTTGAATTTTGGTGTACATTCGGTTATAGGAGCGTGGGCCGATCGTGACCATTGCACACCGATCACCCAGTAGGTTGCGGATATCGCGCGCCAGATTAATCGCTACATTGTCGGATGTGATTTTTTTTGAGTCGCGCACACCCATTTCCTTCAGCTTTTCAACCAGTTCCCGGTCGACATAAGCCGAAGCGATAACCAATGGCCCGAAAAAATCACCTTTCCCGCTTTCGTCAATCCCCATATGCGGTTCAAATGCCTCCGGATCGTGGAAATCTTCATAGCCGATTACAGCCTCCTTTAAAATTTCGGGTTCCAACGTGAAGGCGATCCATTCTTCAGCCGATTTCCCCTGTATCAGCAGTTTTCCCGAATTATACAGGTTGATCCGGCAATCCGGGATCGAGACCGCAATCCGGGTGTGAGGAACCTTTTCCGGCAGATATTTTGGATTTTTCAGCAGTTGTGTCAGTTCTGCCTGTTGTGTATCGTCTAGTTTAAAAGTGAAAGAGTTCGTTTTCATTCGCCTAAATTGAGTTGGTTAGAGGGATAGATAACTAACAGAAGTTTGTATTTGGTCAAAGCGGCATTTTTGAATGTTGAGTAAAAGGAGTTTCGGAGTGATCCGACCGGTTGTATTTTTAGCGGCAGTTGTTTTTATTGGTTTTTCTGCGGTCGGGGCAGTCGAAACGCAAAAACCCGTTGTAGCAAAAGCGGTTCCCACCCATGCCGATGCCGCAGTTTTTTTTGCTAAATATGCCGGATTGTTTGACCGATACGTTGAATCAGACGCTACCTTGAGTGAATGCGTCTCTTTTTTAAATAAAGCAGGAATCTACTTCGGATTGTTGGAGGTAGTTCGGGGAAAAGAGTTTACCGAAGAGGATTGCGCCCGGGTGATGGGGCAGGCAGGTCTTGTTTTTAGCGGTGAAGCCGAATTCGTTGCCGGAAAGGTGGCGCTGCCTAAAGATGTTGAATCATGGGTTGATTTCTGTAGTTTGAACGGTGTACTTTATTTCGAAGGTTATCAGGCAATTGTTAATGCAGTGAATTTGCAGGATGGTTTTTAACCGTTAGTATTTGCTTGCGCGGTAAAGACTCTTTTTTATATCAATAGACAACCTAATGTGAGGACAAGGGGATATGAACAGAAAGAAATGTTTGTTGTTATTGGCGGCTGGCCTTGTCAGCTTTGGAGCTGTTCTGAATGTTTGTGCGGATCGTGCCGGCCTGATCGAGGAAACCCAGACGGCGATTGGTGCAGCCGAAAAAGCGGTTGAAGCTGCTCGGGCTGATATTTCACGAGGTAAAGAGCTGATTGCCCGTATTCCCGAAGATTCGCCTTTAATGCTGGATGTAATGCAGATGCTTGAGGCTGCGTCCGAAAACTGGACTGTGGCCGTAGAATCTCTGGAAGGCGCAAAAAAGAGCGCTCAGAAAATAGAGAGCGCTCCCAGTGACGTTGTTGCAGAGGATTTTTCCCTGCTGTCCCGCGTGAATGCCGCTGTTGCCGTTTCTGGCGCAAAGGTTGTTCAAATCGGTCTGGTTTATGTTGAAGCAGTAGCTAATGAGAAAACGGAATCCCTCGATTTGATCCGTTCCACTATGCAGGATGCATTGGCCTCAACTTCTCAGGTACAGTTTAATTACGAGCGTATCAAAACGATCATTGCTGAAAAATATTCGAAATAAAGGAGCCGGTCATGAAAAAGCATAAAATTATCAGGGAAATAGCTCTTGCAGCTTTTGTTGTTTCGCTGTCGGCTGGAGCATTCGCAAGCTTGGAAAGCACAAAGGCGATTGTCGCGGAGATTGCATCTGTTGCGGCTGATGCGAAGTATGCAGTTGCGGTTGCTGCCGGTCAGGGAGATGTCACTGCTTTGGATGAAGCCACAAGACGTTCCGATGCGGTTGACAGTGCCGTAGCCGATGCCATTGACGCAATGGAGGAGTATGAAGCTGCGTATAATGCCACTCCTCAGAATACAGATGTCATGGAATCGGCGATGGAAAAACTGAACTCTGCATTGCAGAAAGCCAAAGATGCGAAAGAAGGGGTTATTCCTGAGGATGCGCAGGCGTCCAATAATAATCAGGATCAGGATAATACCGGCGGAAGCCCTAAGGACACGTTTGATCCGCCGAATATTTATGCAAAGCCTTGGGATACTCAAGGGTTGAATGAGTTCTACCAAAATCTTTTCCAGGATTTCTATCAGTCTGGTGCGCCTATTCAGGATACAAACCATCCAAATACACCGATTTAATTGTTCGGGTTGGAATTTTAAATTGTGGTTGTTTAAGGGAGTTGTGAATATGAATAAATCTATATGCCTTTTGCTGGTTCTAATGGGTTCTGTATCAGCGTTTGCTGCGAAAGAGCGTGTTGTAAAGTTACAAAATACTGTCCGGGTTGGTTACGACGATAATGTTTATAACTCGGCTATTGACGAAAAAGGTACTGGGTTTATAACCGATATCGTCAATGTATCCGGCAAATTTGTCTTTTCCTCCCGATCAGACATGTTGCTCTATTGGCAGCCGGAATTTAGATATCGTTTTAATGCCGATCCTGATTTTGTTTCGTATCAGGATTTTTATGCCCGTTTGAACCATGCTCTTTCGCAAAGGGCCTTTTTGACTCTGTCCGATCGATTCGCTTATCGGGAGCAAGACGGACAGGCAGATGGCTTGTCAGTAAAAGATCAAAACTATATCGAAAATGATCTCCTCGGTTCTTTGGAATACACAATTAATACTTTGAGTTACCTTAAGCTGGGAGCGGGCTATGGTTTCCGGACGTGGGATGATGATGAATACGGTAAATATAATGAAGTCACTTTAGAGGGCGGAAACAACTTTGAGCAGATAACGGGAAATGCCTCTTATGTGCGTCAATTGAAACAGAATATGACTCAAGGTATTTTGGGTGCACAATATACAGACCTTACCTATGATGGAAGCCGTGGTGGATATGAAGCTATTGCTGCTTATCTTGGAGTTGATCAGAACTTCACCTCTACACTTTCTGCGTTTGCACGAATCGGCGGGACGTTTTCAGATGTTACTAGTGGAACAAACAGCGTGAAATCAGATACGACATCGCCGTATTTTGATTTAGGCGTTGGTTTCAATCCGACCGCCCGCACGGCCCTGAACGCTTCGGCAACGTACTCGATCTCCCGCGCTGAAAACTCACTGTATAATGCTCAGGATCGGCTGAATATAGGACTCACTTTCAGCCATGACATTACGGCAAAAATCAGCGTTGTGACGGGATTGAGTTATATCCGGAGCTACTATAATTCGGATTATGCGACGAGTCTGAATGATTCTATTTTAGGTAATTATCGCGATGAACTTGCTCGGTTCACAATCCGGACCTCATATCAGATTAACCGAAATAACTTCATTGATCTGGGTTATGCCTACACGGATCGCTTTACCAGTTATGAAGGTAATGCGGACTATAACAAGAATGTGGTGGATTTGAGCTGGCGTCTGAGACTGTAATTGCTGCCAGAACCATTTATGAGTTGAATAATTTGGTGGTGAAGGGTTACCTTCGCCACTTAATTTTTAGATTGGGAGAGATTTGAATGAGTACCGACTCTGTACAACAAACCAATACTTTGCATTTTCTGGATTATTGGAGGGTCATTCGTTCGAGAAAAGAAATCGTTCTAGCGGTTGCTATTTTGGTTGTTCTCACGGGTACGGTTTACACGTTGATGCTACCGAATATATATGCATCACATGTTCGAATTGCTGTTTCCGAAGATGCTCCTGAAATCAACCCGTTTGCTGTGCAGGAGAACTATCTTTCGACTTATAATCCATATTTTCTGCGGACCCAGTTTGAAATTATTCAGTCAAAGCCGATTTTATATGAAGTGATTAACAGGCTGAATCTGCAACAGCAGTGGGGGAAAGCGGATGAAAAGTTACCCCGTGAAGTCGCATTGAAAATTCTGCAGAACAGTATCAATGTTTTCCAGCAGCGGGACACTTCCCTTATCGTTGTAAATGTTGAGCGCGATAATCCCGATGAGGCGGCAGAAATCGCAAATGAACTCGCCGAAGTGTACAGGGATTCCCGGCTTGATCTGGCGTTGAAAGATGCCCGTGCGGCTATCGATAAGATTAACGAATCTTTGCAGGAGCAGGCGGTTCGGGTTGAAGAAGCTGAGCAGCGTGTACAGGACTTGCGCGAAGAGCTGGATATTGCTGTGGTCGGCGGAGAAGGTGATATTGATGTCGGTGAAATCCGGATGCAACAGTTGGAAGGCGATCGCCTCATGGCCCAGAAAGAGATGGTCGAGAAGGAGGATCTTCTCCGGATTCTTGAAAATCTTGATGATAAAGATCTGATGGAGCGTGCTTCCTATATCACGTTTGATCAATTTGTTATGACGACGATTCAGCAGATACAGGATATTGATGTTCAGCTGAGTTCATTGGACGCTGATTTCGGTCCGAATCATCCGGAAGTTAAGCGATATTCGCTACAGAAAAAAACTCTGGAAGAAAATCTGAAACGCCATTTGGCCGCTTTGCGAAATGGATTGGAAACAGAGTACGTGATTGCAACGGGCAAGTTTGAACGACTGGATAAGGTTTTGGCGTCTGTACGTTCGGAGACCATTGAAACGCAGGGGGAAAAATATCGTCCGTTCCGTAAAGCAAAAGAAGATCTTGATACGGAACGTTTTATTTACAACCAGCTTAAGTCAAAACACCGGCAGGAAATTATTACTTTGGAAGTTCCGCGCAATCCTGTTGAAATTATTGATGTTGCGGAGCCGAACCGTCGGCCGGTCAGCCCTAATCTGTTTATGAACGTGATTTTAAGTATTTGTGTCGGTCTTGGCGCAGGGGTCGGATTGGCTTACTTTATTGAATATCTTGATACGTCAATCAAGACGGCTGACGATGTGGAACGTGTCTTGGGACTTCCTGTTTTGGGACTTATTCCGCAGAAGGTGCGTCCGTTAATTGAAGAAGGGCCCGACAGTGAACATGCCGAGGCATATCGTGTGCTCCGAACAAATCTGGCCTTTACGGAAGGCGGGGCGAACCGCGGCGCATTCTGTGTGCTTTCGGGCGGTGCCGGTGAAGGTAAATCCACGACGGTGTTCAATCTTGCCTTCGTATGTGCCCAGCAAGGCGAAAAGGTGTTGCTTATTGACGCCGACTTGCGAAGACCGGTGCAACATACCATTTTGGGTGTATCCAACCGTTTTGGTCTGACGAATGTTCTATTGCGCGATGTTCCGGTTGAAGAGGCCATTAAGGCGACGAGTGTTCCCAACCTTCATTTTCTGCCCTCGGGGCGGTTGCCGCGAACTTCACTGGGTGTTTTGGATCCGAAGCGTATCGGGGAACTGATTGCCAGCCTGAAGACGAAATATGATGTTGTGCTGATCGACACGCCGCCGCTGGTGGGTATCAGTGACTCTTCGATCATCGCGAAGGAGGCTGACGGCGCGGTTCTGGTTGTTCAGTACCGCAAGTATCCGCGCGAAATGCTGATTAAAGCGAAGCAGCTGATGGAGTCTCTGGGTGTTGCGACTATCGGTGCAGTATTGAACAACATCAACGTTATGCGTGATGATTACTACTATTATTACCACTCTTACTATTCAGATTATTATCATAGTTCGCAGAGTGAAGTTTCCGCAGATGACGCCGTGTAAATAATTTGTGAGGTTATGGATGATGCCTAAAATTTGTTTATTGTTTTTGCTCTGTTTTTCCGCCGCGTTGACGGGATGTACGATTCAGCCTGTTCATGCACCGGGGAAAACTTCGGGTTCATCAGAAGTGATTTCATCGGACGGAATGGACCTCGAAACGCTGCTGAAAGAAGATGCGCTTCCAGGGGCATATGTTCTTCGGGCTCTGGATCCGGTATTTATCCGGTTCAGCGGAATTCAGGAACAGCAGTCGCTGGATCTGGTCATTGACGAAAACGGGATGATCAGCCTGCTGCACATTGCCCAACCCATTCACGCGGGCGGACTTACTACGTCGGAGCTCGAAGATAAAATCGAACAGCTCTATATTGATGGCGGGATTTATAAGAATGTTTCCGTCAATGTAACCATGACGGCGAAGGTTTATTATGTGCAGGGCGAGGTAAATGCTCCCGGTCAGTTTCAGCTGACCAGCGGCACAACACTCCTACAGGCCATCGCCGGCGCGCGCGGCTATACGCCGTATGCCAATAAGAAAAAGGTGACGATTTCCCGACAGGGCAAAATCCTGACCTTTAACTGTAAAGATCTGGAAAAAGATCCCTCCAAAGATGTGAAAATCAAGGCGGGGGATGTGATCAAGGTCTGGCAGCAGTGGTATTAATGCGAGCGCGATACCGCCGAATTTGAATGCAGTTCAGAGACAGAAAGCGCGTCGGCATAATGGGGGGATCGTTTGATCCTGTTCATCTCGGCCATTTAATCATCGCGCAGGATGCCATTGAACAGTTGCATTTGGATGAGCTTATTCTAATTCCCGCCGCTTCCGCGCCGCACAAACAGGGTATTCAGCAACTGGATGCGGAATGCCGGCTGGAAATGTTGCGGCTGGCGGTTGAAGGGTGCGGTGATATCCGCATATCTGATCTGGAAATCAGCCGCGGCGGGGTTTCATACACCGTTGATACCGTCAGGCATTTCACTGCTGTGCATCCGGAGATCGATTGGTATCTGGTCATCGGCAGCGATACGCTGGTTGATCTGCATAACTGGTACAAGATTGACGAACTGCTCGGCATGTGCAAGGTTGCGTCCTTTTTAAGGCCGGATGAAAGCTCAAAAGGCGGGCTGGCGGATAAAATCGGATTGCCCGATGCGCTGAAAAAGCAGGTTCTCGAACATGTTTTTTCCGCGCATTTAATCGAATTGTCGTCGACCGAAATCCGGAAGCGGGCGGCAAACGGGTTAAGTATCCGGAATATGGTTCCGCCGACGGTTGAACATTACATTATAGAACACGGCCTATATCAGGATTAGAAACATGGACGAAGATTTGAAAATCATCAAAGAGGTGTACGACTTTCTGGAGGATCGGAAAGCGGAGGATATCGTGGTGCTGGATTTGCGGCAGCACGCCAACATCGCCGAATATTTCATGATTGCGACGGGTGCAAACAAGCCGCATTTGAAGGCGCTGCATGACGGCCTTCAACGCATGTTCAAAGACGGCGGCTTTAAGGGCTATCACAAAACGGGGGTGCCGGAAAGCGGGTGGATGATTATGGAATACCACGGAATCATGGTTCATATTTTTGAGCGTGAACTGCGCGAATTCTATGATTTGGAAAAGCTTTGGAAGGATGCCCCGCAAATTAAGCCGGAGGAAAACTAGGAATGGCCTTCAGAATTTTCAACACGATGAGCCGGACGAAAGAAGAGTTGCTTCCGATCGACGGTAAACATGTCCGGATGTATACCTGCGGTCCGACGGTTTACAACTATGCCCACATCGGTAATTTCCGGGCGTACATGTTTGAAGATTTGCTCCGCCGCTACATTAAATTCTGCGGCTTTGACGTGACGCAGGTTCAGAATCTGACCGACGTCGACGACAAAACTATCCGCTCATCCATTGAGCAGGGGCTTCCGTTAAAGGAATACACGAAGAAATATATCGATGCTTTTTTTGAGGATTTGAAGAAGCTGAATATTGAACCGGCCGAGCATTATCCGGCGGCGACGGATTATATCCCCGAAATGATTCAGCTGATCGAGACGCTGTTTGAAAAAGGGTATGCCTATCAGTCGGACGACGGCTCGGTGTATTACAGCATCGATAAATTTGCGGAATACGGCAAGCTGGCCCATCTCGACCGCGAAGGCATGCAGGCCGGCGCGCGGGTGGCGCAGGATGAATACGATAAGGATAACGCCGCCGATTTCGCATTATGGAAGGCGTATGTTCCCGAAGACGGCGATGTGGTCTGGGATTCCCCGTGGGGAAAGGGCCGTCCGGGCTGGCACATCGAATGTTCGGCGATGAGCATGAAACTGCTCGGCGAAAGCTTCGATATTCACACGGGCGGGGTGGATAATATTTTCCCGCATCACGAGGATGAAATCGCCCAGTCTGAAGCGGCGACCGGAAAGCCCTATTCAAAATACTGGATGCACTGCGGCTATCTCGTGGTCGACGGCAGGAAAATGTCGAAATCGCTCGGTAATTTTTACACTCTGCGCGAAATACTGGATATGGGCTACACCGGCCGCGAAGTCCGTTATGAACTGCTCTCTTCCCACTACCGGCAGTCGCTGAACTTTGCCTTCAAATCGCTGGATGCAAACCGTTCGGCGCTTAAACGGCTGGATGAATTTTACGCCACGTTGGTTGAAGCGGCTGCGGGACAAGAAACAGCGGGTGATTTGCCGAAATGGGCAACTGAGACCCGCACGAAATTTACCGCGGCGATGGACGACGATATGAACATTTCCGGGGCGATGGCGGCTATTTTTGACACCGTTCACGCCGGAAATAAAACGATGTCGGAAACGCCGGTTTCGGCGGGCGAAGCGGTTGCGGTAATCAATCTGTGGAAAGAGCTGGATACTGTTTTAGGGCTGCTGGTTCCGCAGGATGAGCAGGTTTCGGACGAAGTGAAATCCCTGATGGAAGCCCGTACGGCGGCCCGCGCCGAAAAAAACTGGGCGGAATCGGACCGTATCCGTGATGCGCTGACCGAGCTGGGCTGGACGGTGAAAGACACGCCCGAAGGCCCCAAACTCCGGAAACTGTAAAATGGCCGGGAAATTCATCACATTCGAAGGGCCGGAAGGCAGCGGCAAATCAACGCAGATCCTCCTGCTTGCTGAAAAGCTGGAAGCCGCCGGGCTGAATGTGCGCTGTACCCGCGAACCCGGCGGAACAGCAACCGGCGAGGCGATCCGCAATATTCTCCAGCACGATGCCGCCAATGAACCGTTATGCGACCGGGCCGAGCTGCTGCTTTTCACCGCCAGCCGCGCGCAGCTGATGAACCGGATAATTCTCCCGGCGGTGGAGCAGGGCGGCTGGGTGCTTTGCGACCGCTTTATCGACTCCACGCTGGCCTATCAGGGATTTGCCCGCGGAATGGATATTGCCACGCTCGATAACATTAATGCGTTTGCCATTGCCGACCGCAAACCCGATCTGACCATCCTTTTAAACCTGAATATTGAGCAGGGATTCCGGCGGCTCGAAAAGCGGTATGAAAACGGCTCCGGAACACTCGACCGTTTTGAACGTGAAGCGCGCGATTTTCACATTAGGGTGTATGACGGCTATCAGAATCTGGCCGCCCGCGAACCGGAACGTTTCTGTGTGATCGATGCCGATCAGCCGATTGAGGCGGTCGCGGAACAGGTTTGGAATGCGGTTAAGAACCGGTTTGGAATATAATGAACGCCGTTGACACCTATGCCGAAGCATGGAACGGAATCCGGAACGGATTCGAGTCCGGCCGTTTGGCCCACGCATATGTCATCGTCGGCTCCCCGCGCGGGAATGCCCTTCAATTTTCCGAATCCTTTTTGAAGCTGCTTTTCTGCCGGAATGCCGAAAAGCCGTGCAATGAATGCACCGCCTGCCGACAGGTTGAAACACACCGGCATGTGGATACCCTCTGGATCGAACCGCAAAGCAAATCCCGCCAGATTCTGGCGGATGATGTTCGGGGGCTGATTCACCGGATGACGCAGACCTCGTTCGAAGGCGGCTGGAAAGCCGGGGTGATTTTGTGCGCCGAGTGCATGAATGTCAGCTCGGAAAATGCCCTGCTCAAAACACTCGAAGAACCGCCGCCGAAAACCATTCTGCTATTGGTCACCGATTCGCCGCAGGGCCTGCTTCCAACCATCATTTCCCGCTGCCAGAAAATCGTTCTTTCCGAACAGCATGCCGGTGCTTTAAACGCCGAGTGGTACGAGCCGGTAATGAATATTCTCCGCGATCTGCCGCCGCGGAATGGACTGGCCGCCGCAAAATCGGCCAGCCAATTGAAGGTCATTTTTGATGTGGTGAAAGAGGGAATCGCTGAATCCGTTATTGAAGAACTCGACCTTTCCGATGAAGCGCTCGATGAATCGAAATTGAAAGATATTCTCGAAGCCCGCACCAACGCACGGCTCAAAGAGGTGCAGGCCGATGTATTCCGGGTGATGCTCAATTGGCACCGCGATGTGCTCCTGCTGGCCTCCGGTCTTTCCGACGCCGAACTGATTTTTCCCGATGAATCCGAACCGCTCCAAAGACAGGCTTCCCGCCAGACGCAGGGCAGTGCATTGCAGTCAATTCAAACGCTCGAATCCATGGCGGTTCGGCTGGATCGGAATATCCCCGCCCTCCAGATTTTCGACGAAGCATTCCGGAAACTGGTGCGACCTTAAACGTAGAAGCGACGCCCTCGTCGCTTAATTCACGCAATGGAACGCGACGGGGGCGTCGCGTCTACGTTATCCCTTCAGCCGTTTCACCAGCGCCCGCAGCGCAAGGGTGTAACCGAAACCCTGAAAGCCCATAATCTGCCCGATACAGGCCGACGCCGTTAAACTGGTATGCCGGATGGCCTCCCGCTTGTGCGTATTGCTCAAATGAACTTCCACCGCAGGCACCGCATCAGCAACCGCCTTTAAAGCGTCCGACAGCCCGAGACTCGTGTGCGTCAGTGCCGCCGGATTAATGATAATCCCGTCAAATACGCCGCGGCTCGCGCCGGCCCACGTAATCAGATCCGCCTCCGAATTGGACTGGCGGAACTCAATTTCAACGTCTGCGCCAAGCTGCGACGCAACACCGTTCATTTCCGCTTCAATATCCGCCAGCGTTTCAAAGCCGTAAATTTCCGGCTCGCGTGTTCCCAGCAGATTCAGGTTCGGTCCGTTCAATACCAGTATCTTCATAACTTCCTCCAACAAGCCGAAACGGTAGATCACTCTTCGCCGGGAAACAAGAACAAGTCTGCCTGCACCGCAGCCGGTTCAATACATTCCGGGCAGTCATTTCCAACCCGGTTCACCAGCGGCGAGACCGGGCGGCTTTTAAGGTGGGGGGGCGCGGGGGGAGGGAATGGCGAATGCAGCCAATTCTTCCACTGCTCCTGTAAAACAATCACCGGCATTCGGTCGTGAAACCCCCGCATGTTTTCATCCGCCGCGCGCGTCATGATCACACACCGCCCGTTATTCCAAAGCCCCGCGAACGCAAAAAAAGCCCCCGATTCAAGCTGAAAAAAATAGGGTTGTCTGCCCTTCCACTCATAAAACCCGTCCGCCGGAATCAGGCAGCGATTCGTCGAAAACAGGCAGTTAAACATCGGGCGCTCATTCAGCGTTTCCGACCGGGCATTAATAATGACTCCGCCCGATTTAGGATTTTCAAATCCCCAGATACACTCGGTAGTCCGGTTTGGGCTGTTTTGATCAATCACCGGGATCTGCTGTGTCGGCGCAACGTTGTACCGGCCGTGAAAAAGCGGCGGCAGTTCAATTTCCGCCAGCTGTTCCAGCACCTCTTCGCGTGTTTTCGTTTGTGTAAAGCGCCCGCACATGTGGCTAAAGGTGAACTTCATCCGTTCATTTTTCAACACCAAGAACGCGAAGACCGCAAAGAGCTGGGGATTGTTTGCTTCGCGTTCTTTGCGATCTTCTGTTAATGATTCTGCACTCAAGGAGGTTGCAATGAAACTGGTTCGATTTGGAGAAAAGGGAAAAGAGCGTCCGGGGGTTTGGATGGGCGGCGGGCGGATTCTCGATGTGCGGGCAATGGCCTTCCATATTGAAGATTACAACGAACACTTTTTTTCGCATAACGGGTTGGCCCAGTTGCAAACCCTGCTGCACGATCCGGGCGCAAAAACCATCGATGCCGAAAATATCCGGCTGGGCGTACCCGTTGCCCGGCCTTCAAAAATTATCTGCGTCGGCGCAAACTATGCCGACCACGCCAAAGAATTCGGGCATGAAATCCCGAAAGAACCCATCCTGTTTTTAAAAGCAACCTCCGCGCTGAACGGTCCCTATGACCCGGTTGTTTTGCCCGCTGAATTTCAGGTGGTTGACAGCGAGGCCGAACTGGCGGTGGTGATCGGGAAAACCGCGTCCAAAGTGAAACAGGCCGATGTGATGGAGTATATTGCCGGATTCACCGTTTTAAATGATGTGACCGAGCGGGTTGTTCAAAAATCCAATGGCCAATGGATGCGCGGAAAAGGGTTCGATTCGTTTTGTCCGGTCGGCCCCTTTTTGGTGACGCCCGATGAAATACCCGACGTTGATCATCTGCGGGTTTGGCAGAAGCACAACGGGGTGATTTTGCAGGATGGAAATACGGCGGACATGATGTTTAAAATCCCGTTTCTGATTGAGTTCATTTCGAAGGGAATGACCCTGTTTCCCGGCGATATTATTTCAACCGGAACTCCGCCCGGAATCGGTTCCGCCCGCGATCCGAAAATACTGATGCACCCCGGTGATACGGTTGAAGTCGGTGCCGACGGAATCGGTCAGCAGAAGGCGGAATGCGTTTCGGGGCCGTAATCCTAAATTCGTGAATGGAACCGCGGATAAACACTGATGGACACTGATAACCAGAAAAATACGGCAATGATTCCTCTCACTTTCCGGGTGTTTACCGTTTTTTCTATACCGCTAAAACATCCGTGTTTGTCCGTGTTTGTCCGTGGTTCATTTCTGTTTCAAGGGTAATGGCTTCTCCCCCGCGCTCCCTCTCCCCATGAAAAAAGGAGCCGCAGTTGCGGCTCCTTTTTCGCTCAGCAGGCGGTTCTGAGAACCGCCGCTATAACGCGGGAATTTCCTTTAGAACTGGTAGCGGAGCGATCCGAGGAAGGTGTAATCGGAATAATCCGCGCCGAACCGGGCATCGAAGTCGGCGCGCAGTTCGAGGTATTCGCCGACTTTGGCGGAGGTTCCGACGCCGAGTCGGAGCAGGTCGGATACCGGTGCCTGAAATACCATGTTGTACTGCTGCGATCCGCCGACGAGGCGGTAGCCGACGTCTTCTTCTTTCGCGTTGAATTCGTGCAGCCAGAAGAGGCGCAGTTCCGGTTTGAAGACGACGTCGCCCATGGCGGTGTAAAGGCCCATGCTGCCGCCGAGTGTGCTCTGAAGGTAGAGGTTGCTGAAGCTGTCAACACTGCGAGCGGTTGCGGTGGTTGATGTTTCTTCGTAGGCTTCCTGTTTGTAGTAGTTGCCCAGCAGGCTGGCCTGCGGCGTCCAGATCAGGTAGTCGGTTGCGATCTCTTTTCCGCCGCCGAAGTAGATGGCGTAATTTTTGGCGCTATAGCTTCCGACGGTGTCGAAGGTTGTTCCGATGCGGGTATCCACATCGCTGCCGCCGTAAATGAGGCTCAAGTCGCCGAACCACTCTTTGGTGCCCATTGAAACGTACAGTGCGCCGTAGGTGGTTTTGGTGTCGGTGCTGGAATTATCGTCCCCGTCAGCTGTTCCGCCGGCTGAACCGCCGGCCAGACCGACCAGTACGCCTTCCGCAACGGAAAGGTCGGCGCCGATCATGAAGCCGCTCAGGCTTCCGTCATACCCGTCATAGCCGTCCGCTTCGCCCATTTTATATTTTGTGCCGAAACCGGTCAGCCAGGCCTGCAGCTCCTGCTCTTCCATGTGCGGGCCGTTTGCGCCTTCCGGATTTTCCATTTCGGCGTTCGCGCTGGCCTGTCCCATCCGCTGGCGCGTATTGTCCGCCCGCAGCGTCAGCTGATCCGCCACATTCTGCACACCCATATTAATGGTATTGTGTGCGGGCGAAGTACTTTCTTTTGCTCCATAGTAATTCTCGATGACCTGTTTGCGTTCGCTTTGGCCGAGATCTTTAAGCGTTTTAACCTGTGCTTCGGCGATGGCATTGCTGTTAGCCAGATATTCAATTTCATCGCAGACATTGGCCAGCTGCGAACCTTCCGGGAATCCTGCGCTATCCGCGAGAGAGCGCTCAATGATGCTGTCCGCAAAGATGGTGTTGTTGCTGAAGATCAGGTTGAAGTCCCAGAGGTCTTTGATGATGTTAATCTCATTGTCCAGCAGCGACTGACTGGCGGCCTGTCCGGAAATGGTAATATTTGTTGAGGTTACCAGAGCCACCTTCATTTTTGTGTCTTCATCGGTTACGGTTGAATCCGCATCCGTAAGCTCGATGGACGTGTTCTGCTCAAACGCCGCCGTTCCGCTCACAACCAGATTGGTTGAGTCGAGATGATTGGTGCTGATGCCGATGAGCAGGGTGGAGGTTTCGTCCTGATAATAATCCCCTCCAACGTAAACGGTAGAACCGGCATCAATTCCGAACTGGCTGTCTGAAACGGTCAGATTGCCGCCAACTTTTGCAGTCGCCTGCAGGTTTACGATGAACGCATTTTCGCTGGAAAGGTTTGTTGCGGAATTCCCCACCAGCAGGTTGTTCAGCACAGTAAACACGGTGTTTGAATTTTCAACGGAAACTGTGTTGTTGCTGGAAGCATAACCGATGTAAGCATTCACAACATCCACTGTTGCTCCGCCGGAAATCGTCAGCGTATTTCCGCTTCCGCCATATCCGGCAAACAGATCGTTGGCAACGTTGAGTGTGGTGTTGCTGCCCGTAACGGTCAGGGTGTTTTTGGAGCTGTCTTTTCCTTCGCCCATAATCAGGTTGTTTGCCGATACGGTTGCATCGTCCTCAATGGTCAGTGTGTTGAGGGCGCCCTTTTTGCCTACGACAAGATCGTCTGTCACGGTCAGGGTTGAGTTGCTGCCGGATAGGGTTGCTGTGTTGCGAATGCTGTTTGAAGCATAGCCCATGTAAAAGTTTTGTGCGCTGGCCATTGCCCCGTCTGCGAGGTTGAAGGTATTGCTGGCGCCGTATTGGCCGACATAAATATCATTGGCCGCGGTAAGTACGGTATTACTTCCGGATATTGAAACGGTGTTATTTCCGCTGTTTGTCCCGTATCCGATGTAAAGCGTCTGTGCGTCCGCCTGAATACCGCCGGAAAGATTGAGCGTATTTTTGCTGCCGAGCCGTCCAACGTAGATGTTGCTGGCAACGTTCAATACCGTGTTGCTGCCGGACAGTGTTGCGGTGTTGTTATCGCTGCCTGCTCCGTGCCCGATATAAAGGGACTGGATGCCGGAAAGGGACGCATCTTCAAGCGTGAACGAGTTTCCGCTTCCATTTTGACCGACGTAAATGTCGGAAGCGATATTCAGTGCGGTATTCGTTCCGGTGACAGAAACACCGTTGTTGTTGGCATTCTTTTCCGCGCCGATATACAGCGTCCCGGCACTGGCCTGCGCGCCGGCTTCGATATAGATTTTATTTCCGCTGCCGGATTTGCCGCTATACAGGTTTCCGGCGACGGTCAGCGTTGCGTTGCTTCCGGAAATCAGAAGCGAGTTGGAACCGCTGTCTTTTCCGTTTCCGATAACCAGATCTTTGCCGAATGACAGCGAAGCGTTTTCCGCTTCGAGCTTGTTGCCCGAAGCTTTTGCCATCCCGATGAAGGCATCGCCGGCAACATTCAATGTGGCGTTTGATCCGTTTATGGTCAGTACGTTGTTGTTTCCATTTGTGCCGATAACGAGCATGCCGCCGACATCGGTCAATGTATTGCTCGAAACGGTAAGCGTATTCCCGCTACCCATCAAACCAATGAGCAGATCATTGGAAACCGTGAAACTGGTTACAACATTCGACGATCCGGCAATCAGACTGTCCTTGTTGTTGCTGCTTTTCTGACCGATTACAGCGTTCCCCGCCAGAACCAGATGCGCACCGTCCAGCAACTCAAACTTATTTCCGGAGGAATCTTTCTGGCCGACAATCAGGTTGTTTGCGCCGTTGACCGTTGAGTTTGTTCCGATGATTGAGAGCCTGTTTCCGGTCGAGTCTTTTGCGCCGAGAAGGATATCCCCCCCTGTAGTTGCGGTTGCACCGTTTTTGAGTGTCAGTGCGTTGTTTCCGGTTTTCGATCCGATCACCAGATTAGTCGAACCGACGTTCCAGTTCGCCACATAGTTTGTGGAGAGGGCGTCATCCAGCGACAGTTCCAGCCCGCCTTCAATCATGTTGTTTGTGCCCGTATAGGTGCCTGCCAGTTCAAGAGTGGAACCGGCATTGAAAATAATGTTTGTCGCCGAGTTGGTCAGCGCCCCGGCATCCCAGTCGTAGGAGCGCAAAGTTCCCCCGTCGTGGATGGTCAGGGTTGTGTCATTTGTTCCGTTGATAACAATGTTACCCTGAGCAACCTCGAGAATACCGCCATCTTTTACATTAACGGTATTGTTTGAGCCGGTTGCGGAACCGATGGTCAGCAGGTTGGAAACCGTCAGAAGGGAGTTTTCGCCTCTGACCGTAACGACGTTATTGGATAATCCGTCAAGAATGCCGACGTACAACTCATTTACATTTGCTTTTGCCCCTTCAACGATATCCAGCTCATTAACCGAGTTGGATACGCCGATATACATTGCATTTGCCACATTGAGCTGCGCATTGGTTGTCTGGAGATGAATGAAGTTTCGGAGTTCATGCTGGTTTGTGCTGGTGCCGAGGTAAACATTGCCGGCAATGTTTGCCGTACCGCCATAAGCGGCAAACCGATCCTGTCCTTCGCCGTTGCCGATAATCAGATCGCCGGCAACATTAAACTGCGTATTGGAACCCCGTTGGAGATAAATGACGTTGTCACCCGCATATTCGCCGATTACCGCATTTCCATCAACATTGACAATCCCGCCGTCCCGGACAACGAAGACGCTTCCGCCACCTTTCATGCCCGTTTTCAGATCCTGTTCAATGTTTACAACCGCATTCGTTCCAACAAAGGCGAGGTTGCCCGTGGTCATATCGGTATCGCTTGTAAATTTTTTCCCTGTTGTCGATCCTTCGGCATTTTTGGTTTCCCCGAGAATAAAACTTCCGGCGACCGTGTTGGTTCCGCCTTTATGGTCATATTTATTCCCCTTGCTCGCTGAACCGAGGATGAAGTTGTTGGTGACATAGACATTGCCGCCGGAGAGGTTGAATTCGTTCTTTTCACCGCTTCCGCCGACGACAACCCGGCTGACGTTCAGAACGCCGTTGCTGGCGATATTGATTTTATTCCCGGTTGCGCCGGTGTTTTTTCCGAGGAGCAGGGTTTGGTTTATATTCGCGGTGCCGGAGGTCAGGTTCAGATCGTTGTTGCTGCCGTACTGCCCGATAATTACATCTTTTTGAGCGTTAAAGGTGCTTGATCCGTCAATATTGAGGTCATTGCCGTCCGCTGCCGCCTGACTTCCGACAATCAGGTTTTTCTCCAGCGTGGTGGTGGAATTGCTGGTGATGGTTAACGAGTTGTTGCCGTTGTTTCTGCCGATATAGGCATAGGTTTCCGTCGGATATTTCAGGTTCCAGGTGGCATTGCTGCTGTTGAGGACGATGTGCAGTCCATTATCAATCGCATCGCCCTTAGCCTTGAATTGCTGGTCAACCGCAATTTTCGCCTTGGATGCCAAATCAATATCATGGGAGTCCAGTTCCGTGGTGTCAAAATTACCGGTAATATTCAGGATGCCGTTATCTTGGATAAGGACATCATTGTCCGCATGAATTACTACATTGCTCAAAGCGCCGACCCGGAGAGTACTTTCGCTGCCAACGGTTACTTTGTTTCCAATGGAATTTGTTCCGCCGACAATCAGCTGGTTGCCAACCGCAAGCGTCGAGCCGTTGCTGACGGTGACGGTATTTGTGCCGCCTTTCGCGCCGATCAGCGCATTGGAGGCGATATTTAAAAGGGAGTGGTCGGTAACCAGAATACGGCCTGTGTTGTTGGATTCCATCCCCATGAAAAGATGAGAGGCGGAAGCGGAAGAGCTGTGGTCGATTTTAAAACTGTAGCCGGTTCCGTTCTCGTTTTGCCCGATAATGATTCCGCCGCTGTTCGTCGTGAAGCCGGTTGTTCCGGAAATCAGTGCCGCCGAACCGTTCAAAATCAGGGTGTTATTTGAAGCCTCCGGGTTTTCGCCGATACTGACCAGCGTTGCGGCATCCACCGTCACGCCGTCTGCAATCGTCACAACTGTATTGGAAGCATCGATTCCGATGAATAATTCGTTGTAACTGGTATCGACCGCTATCGTGTTCGTGCCTCCGTCAAATGCCAAAGAAGTGGCGGCGCAAAGGGCGATGGCCCCGAGGATTGAGGCTGCAGTAAAATGCTTCCGTTGTGTGATTTTCATGTTCGTGACTCCCTGTTGTAAAATCGGGGCGGATTTCCACCCAAAAAACATCCGGGGAATCTACACGGCGGAAAGGGGGAAAACAACCCGCTTTCTCGGTTTTTGCGGCTGAGGCGGGTGGATACGGGGTCGTTTTCGGTGCGCAAATAACCGATTGATGTTGCGCAAAACCTAAATTGCCAAATACGAATCCTTTTTGTTTCCTGTTATCAGCAACAATGAGCCTTTTATTCTGGAGAGCAACGGATGGCATATGATCTGAAAAGCCGGGAAATCGTGGATGGAACCGAATCAACGTGGGTGAAAGAGAGCCCTTTCGCTTTTTCGGTGGAAAATCCGGATTATTCGAAAAGCGCGTTTACCGGTATGACCCGCCGGCATTGGCTGGATGCGGCAAAATTTCTGGTGGATGGTATTTTTCAGCATGTAAATGGGCTGGATGATCCGATTCTGATGCCGAAGCAGAACGAGATCACCTATCCGCAGCCGAATGATCCGCACCACCGGTTTATGTCTGCGGAGTTTGAAGGGCTGGCCCGTACGTTTATGGTGGCCTCCCCGCTGATCGTTGAAAATCCGGATGTTGAAAGCAACGGGATTAAATTGCGCGATTATTATGCCTGGATGATCCTACAGGCCACGGATCCGAAATCGCCGCGTTACTGGGGCCGGATTACCGATTTCACAAGGGAAACCGGGCGCATGCAGTATCAGCAGACCGTCGAGGGCGGGGCCTTGGTGATCTGCCTGATGAATTCGCGCGAGCAGATCTGGGATCGTTACACCGATACTGAAAGAAAGCAGGTTGCGGATCTGATTTCGGATTATGCCCACAATCTGACCATCGGGGCCAACTGGCGCATGTTTAATGTGCTGATGCTGACCTTCCTCAAACTGAACGGGTTCGAAATTGACGAGCTGGCGCTGAGGGATCATTTGCAGCATATGATCAGCACCTATGCGGGTGACGGCTGGTATCTGGATGACACCAATTATGATTTTTACAACCCGTGGGGCTTCCATTTCTATCTGCCGATTTGGTGCCGGTGGTACGGCTATGAACACGAGCCGGAAATTGCGGCCCTTATTGAAAAGCGCAACCGCGAGTTTGTCTCCACCTGGCCGCGTTTCTTCTCCCGTGACGCCAAGCAACTGATGTGGGGGCGAAGCCTGATTTACCGTTTTGCGGCTTCAACGGCATTTGGCGCGCATTTCCTGATGAAGGATCCGGTTCTCGACCCGGGGCATGCGCGGCGGATTGCATCGGGGAATATGCTCCAATTTCTTACCCGCGAAGAGATGTATATTAATGGGCTTCCGTGTCTGGGGTATTATGGCCCGTTTGAGCCGCTGGTACAGTTTTACAGCTGTGCCGCCAGTCCGTTCTGGCTTGCCAAGATTTTTGTCGCGTTGACTCTTCCGGCGGATTCCCCGTTCTGGACAGCAGAAGAAAATGAAGGGTTTTGGCCCGGACTGGGGGATCGCACAGAGACGGTGGAGCTTGAGGCGCCCGGTATGCAGGTCGTTAATCATGGCCGTACCGGAACCACCGAATTACGCACCGGAAAAGTGTTTTTGCACGATACGTATTACAACCAGCTGCAGTTTAACCCGGATTTTCTGCTGGAGCCCGAACTGCCGGAAGGAACCAATGCCGCGAGCTATTCTATCCGCGAAAAAGATATGGGGCACAATTTCCGCATTCCGCTGAATTTCAATTTCAATAAGTTCGAAGACGGTGTTCTGTACCGTCAGCAGAATACGTAGCCGCTGGGGCTGGGCGATCCGAACAAAGGCGGAGTGAATAGGGGGCCGGAGCGGCTCGATCTGGCGGACATCATCATTCCGGGCGGCGTGATCCGTGTTGATCGCCTGCGCGTTCCGTACCGTAACGAGCTGCAGCTCGGCCATTTTGCGCTGCCGCATATTGACGGGAAACCTGCCCGGATCGAAAAGGCGGGCGAGGGGCTGATTGCTTCTATCGAAGATGGCCGCAAACTGGCGATGATGCCGGTGCTGGGCTGGGATAAAGTGGATGCGGCCGTTCACGCCGGAAAAAATCCGGAGGCAGACGGCAGTACTGTGCTCTACGCCGAGCGTATCCGCGAAAAGGATTATTCCGGAATAGATGTTTTTGTGACGGTGCTGCTGCACCGCACAGACGGCGGTAATTGGACGGAAGATGAACTCCACCCGATTGTGTCGCTGGAGGTTCTTCCGTGGGCGCCGTCCGGTACGGCCTGCGGCGTGAAGCTGAAACTCAGGAACGGCCGCGAATATGTGATTGATCACGGCTGCGTCGATGCGCACCGGGTTATGTAATCCTTTTCCCCCTCTGCGCACACGAGTTTGTAATTTGCGCACAAAACGGGCATGTTGTGCCCATGAAAAAAGGCGATATGGGACGCAAACGCAGAAGCATGGCGATTGAGTATAAGCGGGTTGCCCTCGCGATCGTTGCGCATGAATATGCCCATGGCCGCGAAAAAATCAAGGGCATCATCGATTACTACCGCAAGCATTCGGCCTGGGATATTCACCGCAATGAATTATCGCAGCCTTTCGTGATGCCCGAAGATCTGGTGGGGTGGGATGGCGACGGCGTCATCAGCGAAATCTATACGGTGGAGGATGTGAAGAACATGGCTTCGCTTTCCGTTCCCTGCGTCAACACGTCCAGCAGCGAACTCGCCATCAATTTTCCGTCCGTACGGGTGGATAATCATGAAATCGGGTGTATGGCCGCCGCGCATCTGGTGGAGTGCAAGCTCGACAACTTTGCCTTCGCAGGCCCCATTGAACTCCGCCATGTCCGGGAGCGCTATGAAGGGTTTTCCCGGACGTTGGAAAAAAACGGCGGCCGTTGCGCGCTGGTGAACTATGCGCCGCGTCCCTCGCAGGGGCAGCATATTTCCGAAGAGCTCATTTTGCCCGAAAAGCTGATTGAAGCATTGGATGGGCTTGAGCTTCCGGTGGGTATCATGGCGTCGAGCGACCGCGTCGGTTTTGCCGTTCTGGAGGCGTGCCGGAAAATGGGGCTGCGTTCGCCGGAAGATGTGGCGCTGATCGGCGTTGATAATGACGAGATGTACTGCAATCTGGCCTATTCAACGATGACCAGTATTGATCCCCGCGCCCGGAAGGTCGGGTTTGGCGCTGCGGCCATGCTGGATAAGCTGATGAGCGGTGAACAGCTTGAACGGGAACATATTCTGATTCCGCCCGGTCGCATTGTGTTTCGTAATTCCACCGATATGACCCGTTCGGAATATCCCGAAGTTGCCCGCGCGCTTCGGTATATCCGAAACCATGCCAACGAATTTATCGACGTCACCAATGTGCTCGATGTGGTACCGGTTTCGCGCCGCTGGCTTGAGATGAAATTTAAGGCGGAAGTGGGGCACGGCATCTATCAGGAAATCCGCCGTGTTCATGTTGAGCGGGCAAAAGAGCTGCTCGAAACCACGGATTGGCCGGTTTCCCGTGTGGCCAAGGAGAGCGGTTTTAATAACACCGAGCGGTTTGAATTTGCGTTTCAGAAACTCATGGAAATGAGTGCCACGGAATATCGCAAACAGCATAGTTAGTGCGCAAATATTGTCCAGTCATTGCGCATTATGAATATTGTTCATCGCGTTGCAGGCCGATACCTTTTAAACATCAGAACCCGGTGGCTTTTGAAAAGGTGAAATGATGCTGTCTATTTTCGATTATATTGTAATTGGGTTCTATTTTCTGTTCACGCTTTCACTGGGTTTTGTCTTTAAAAAGATGAATACCGGGGGGACGGAATATTTTGCCGGCGGGCTGAAAATGAACTGGTGGCTGCTCGGAGCCAGCTCGTTTATCTCCAACTTCAGCGCCTGATCCTTCACGGGCGCGGCGGGAATGGTGTACAGTTTCGGCGTCGTTGTGTTCAGCATCACGGTGGTGGATGTGGTCGGATTTCTCGTCAGCTATTTCTGGTTCGCCGGCCGTTTCCGCCGCCTGCGGCTGGTTACGGCAATGGATGCCGTCCGTCTGCGTTTCGGCCGCGCCAACGAGCAGCTTTTTACCTGGCTGCAGATCATCACCGCCTTTTTCGGCGGCGCGGTCTGGCTGGTCGGCCTTTCGATTCTGCTCTCTTCCGCCTTCGGATTTCCGCAAATTCCGGTGGTGGTTTTCTGCACGATCACCATCACGGTTATGACGCTGATCGGCGGAAAATGGGCGGTGTCCGGCAGTGACTTTATTCAAACGGTTTTGCTCTCGGGAATTTCGGTCGCTGTTTGTGCGCTGACGATTCATCACGTCGGCGGAATCGGGACGCTGATTGAAAAACTGCCGGACGGACACGGTCAGTTTTTCCGTCCGCTGGGCACCATTAAATATGATTGGCTCTATATTCTGACTGCGCTGATTTGGGGGATTTACCAGAAAAACTCCATTCTCTTCGGCGCGGCAAAATATATCGCCGCAAAAGACGACGGCCACGCCACCAAATCGGTGCTGGTTCCGCTGATCGGATACATCATTCTGCCGGTCTGCTGGTTTCTCCCGGCGATGGCGGCCACTTTTGTTGTGCCCGATCTGATGGAGAAATATGCCGCATTCAGCAATCCGTCCGAAGCGGCCTATATTGCCGTCTGTCTCGAAGTGCTGCCGAAAGGCCTGCTGGGGCTGACCATCGCCGGGCTTTTCGCCGCAACCATGTCGTCGATGGACACCGCGCTGAATGTGAATGCCGGTTTTCTGGTGAAAAACTTTTATCAGCCGATCTTTCGGAAAAACGCCTCGGAAAAAGAGCAGCTGACCGCCGGGCATATTGCCACCGTTTTCTGCGGCATCGTCATGCTGGTGCTGGCGATCATTATTGTGACCAAAGGCCAGATTTCGCTGTTCGATGTCTACCTTTACCTCAACGCCTATATTCAGGCCCCGCTGACCGTCGCCCTGTTTCTTTCCATCATGGTGAAACGCACACCGGCCTGGGCGGGATGGGTCACCATTCTGGTGGGGGTGCTTTCGACGATTCTGATTTATGACGTTGCACCGACCGATAGCGCACAGGCCTTTCTTAAAAACACATTCGGTGAATGGTTTGCAGACTACGTTGTAACCAACAAATTCACCTTCACCAATCTGTTCACCGTCCCGCTTTGCAGCCTGTTTTTCTGGGCCACTAAATTTTTCTACCGTGAAACACCGCGCACGGAAATGTACCGGAAGGATCTCAATGAATTTTCCCGGCGGCTCCGGTTGCCGGTTGATTTTGAGCGCGAGGTTGGAAATGACAACACCGCGCAGCAGGCGTGCATCATGGGCGTGCTGTCGCTGGTCTACGGCGGCTTCGTCGGCCTCGGCATTCTGATTACGAATCCGGTCGCCGGCCGGCTGGCCATTGCCTTCTGTTCCGCCCTGCTGCTGATGGTCGGATACGGACTGGTCCGCTACGCAAAAAAGCTGGAGGCCCTCCGTGCATAACTTTCGGACTTGGTGCCGACAAATTGAATCAACTGGAAGGACTGAAAATGATTTATCCAAAACGAACGAAAACACGGGATCTGTTTGAATTGAACGGTATTTGGGATTTTGCCCGCGAGCTGGAACCCGGTGATTTTGCTAACGGATTTAAACCCGAAAAACAGGTGGCAGTGCCCGGCTCGTTTAACGACCTGTTTACCGAAGAAGCATTTCGCATGTGGCACAAAGGCGTCTGGTATCAGCGCACGTTTGAACTGCCGAAGATGCTCAAAAATGAACGCATTGTGCTGCGCTTTAATTCGGTCAGCTATCGAGGTGAAGTTTTCCTCAACGGCAAACGGCTGGGCGATCACGAAACCGGTT
>QKFE01000032.1 GCA_003252225.1 Kiritimatiellales bacterium
CCAGCCCGGCAGCCGCCTCCCACACCATCGCACCGTTTTTGATTTCCGCTGCAAACGCCGGATCAGTCAACATGGCCTGCACACACAACTGCATGGCTTTGCGGTAAGCTTCCCGTTTCGCCGAAACCGTTGATTCGTATGCCGCCCCCAGAAGAATGTGCATATTGGCCAGCCGCGCCCACGCCTCAATATTCTCTGGATCGTCCGCCAAAACCGCTTCAAATGCGGCGATCGACTTAAGCACCCCGGCCCGGTCGACGGCCTTGTCCTGCAACGCCATAGCCTGCGCTAAAGAGATTTCGGCCTGTTCCGGCCCAATACGTTCAACCGAACCGGGTTTCGGAACAGAAAGACAGCCGGACAAAAACGCCCCGGAAATAATTATAACCCCTAAAACATATATCCTTTTCATGAACAGAAAATAGCCCGCCAAACCGGGCGGGTAAAGTCTATTCAGGGGAATCGGGAAAAAGTGGTGGCGAGACCCAGAATCGAACTGGGGACACGGGGATTTTCAATCCCCTGCTCTACCGACTGAGCTATCTCGCCATCGTTGTGCCGATTCGGGATTCGACACGCGGGGGTTTTACGCCCCGGGAAAATGGTCGGGGCGACTGGATTCGAACCAGCGACTTCTACGTCCCGAACGTAGCGCTCTACCAGACTGAGCCACGCCCCGTTAACCAAAAGAAGTGCGTAGTGTACGAATCCGCGCCCGAATGGCAAGCGGGAAAAAGAAGGTTTTATTGGATGACGGGCTGATCGGATTTTTGGATGGATGATTGTTTTGCAATCCGGCGGAAATCAGCCGCGTTTCACACATCCCATGATCCACCAATCCTTTTTTCCATACCCGTTACGCCCTTGGATGGGCCTTCTGATAGACCTCTTTGAGGCGTTCGACGGAGACGTGGGTGTAAATCTGGGTGGTGGAGAGCGAGGCGTGGCCGAGCAGTTCCTGTACGCTGCGCAGGTCGGCTCCGGCATCCAGTAAATGAGTGGCAAAACTGTGCCGCAGGCTGTGGGGGGTAAGTTCAGCGTTCAACCCGCAGAAGAGCACATATTTTTTCATCATCCGCTCGATGGAACGGGCGGTGATCGGCCCGCCGTTTTTATTTAGGAAAACCGGGCTGCGCGCATCTCTTTTCCCCTCAATCAGCCAGACATTTTCGCGCAGTTCGAGGTTTTTCATCAGCGCCCGAACAGCGGGCGATCCGAGCGGGCAGAGCCGTTCTTTTTTACCTTTGCCGCGAACACGCGCAACGCCGGACAGCAGATCAATCGATTCTTCGGGCAGTTTGGCGAGTTCGTTTATGCGCATTCCGGTGGAATAGAGCAGTTCGAGAATGGCGGCATCGCGGGCGACCATATATTCGCGCCAAAACTTAATACTCGGGTTATTGGTCGGTGTTTGCGTTTCGTTAAACTTTGCGGGCGCATCGAGCAGCTTGACGACTTCGGTGGTTGAGAGGATTTGCGGGAGGTAATTTCCTTTTTTCGGAAGGTTTAATCCGCTGAATGGATTTTGTTCGACGTATTCTTCGCGCAACAGGAATTTATAAAAAGAGCGCAGGGCGGAAAGTTTGCGCCCGGTGGTGGTCGGCGCCATTTCGAGTTTCTGGAAAAAGACGAGGAATTTACGGGCGGAAAAGCGATCGGCCTCTTTCCACTTAAAGGGTGCTTCGGCATTTTCGCCCCAAACGATTTCGCAGAACTGGCGGATATCGATGAGGTAATTCGAAACCGTATGTTCGGAGGCGTTTTTTTCCGCCTCCAAATATTTTACGAAATGCTCTACACACGGATCGTTCATGTTAACCACGGAATACACCGAATACACGGAAGGCACCTGTTCTGTGTATTCCGTGTATTCAGTGGTTTGTTTTATTCAGCTGTAGCCTCTTCTTTTTTCGGCTTTGCTTTGCGCGGAGCGAACAGGCCGAGTTCTTCCTGCTTTCCGGCGTAACCGGGGATTTGATCGGCATAACGCGCCGCCATTTTTTTCAATGCGCCCACCTGCCGATCGGAAAGCGCGCCTTTGCTTTTGAACTGCGAGGCCAGCGAATCATAAAAGGTTTTATCGTTGAATTCGCGCTTGCCGCGCACGGTCGGTTCGGCCCATTCGGTTACGCTTTCCATCAGGGCGAGAATCGGCGCGGTTGACGGATCGGCCGCAACCTCTTCCTTTTCGCCCAGTTTGAATTCGGTTTTGACCGCCTCAAAATTTTCGATCTGGTTGGCGTATTTTGTGAGCAGCGTATCGAGATAGGCGAGCTGGCGGTCGGAAAGGCGTTTACCCATCGCAATCTGGTCGCTCAATGACGTACAGAATTTTTTATCGTCATAGGTGCGCTTGCCGACTTTCCGCGCTTCGTCAAATTTGACATTCGACAGGATTTGCAGTTTGCGCGGCGTTTCATCGCGGACAGCCTCCGGCTCGACCAGCTCCAATTCCGCCGCGAATGATTCGGGGATCTGTTTGATGTAACGGCAGCACATTTTATGCAGCATTTCACCCTGTCGTTTCGACAGGCGTTCGCCTTCGCCGACTTTTTCCTGCAGGTCGTCAAAGGTCTTTTTGTCGTCATACGTGCGTCGGCCGGATTTGACGGCGGGCGCCCATTCGGTGACGGCGGCGAGTGCGGAAAAACATTTTTGCACGAAGGCGGGATCTGCGGTTTCTTTGGCATGTTCGATCCATTCGAGCAATGACGGATAAAACTCCTCCATCATTTTGGTCCACTCGATTTTACCCTCTTCGACTTCGTCGAGCTTGGTTTCCATATCCGCCGTAAAGCGCGTCTCGAAAAGGTCGACTTTATTGTCGGACTTCAGCTTTTCTTCCGTCTTCAAAACCAGTTCAACCAGCTCTTTGCCCAGCTCGGTCGGAATCAGTGAGCGTTTCTCTTTAATAACGTATTCGCGCTCATCGAGCTTCGACATAATCGCGGCATACGTTGAAGGCCGGCCGACGCCATTCTCTTCCAGCTCGCGGATCAGCGATGCTTCCGTAAAGCGGGCAACGGGCTTTGTTTCTTTCTGCTCGGTCAGCCATTTCAAAACATCGAGCGCTTCGCCGGTTTGAAGCGGCGGAAGCTTTTCAATTTCAGAATCGTCCTCGCCGTCTTTCGGGGTATCCGCTGCGGCCTCAATTCCGCTGGCCCGCATATAGCCGGGGAATACGATTTCGGACGCCGTCGCGCGGAACAGGTATTTGTTTTCGGAACCGGCTTCGATTTCAACGGTACGGCGGGCGATTTTTGCCGGTACCATCTGGCTGGCGACAAAACGCTCCCAAATCAGGCGGTAAAGTTTCTGTTCGGCGGCATCGAGTTTTACCCCTTCTTTTCCCGGCTCAATCGAAACATCGGTCGGTCGGATCGCTTCGTGGGCTTCCTGCGCCGCGCCTTTTGAACGGTACACATTCGGGCTCTGCGGCAGATATTCCGCGCCATAGTTTTCCCCGACAAATACACGGCACTCTTCCTGCGCCGATTGCGCGATGTTGACCGAGTCGGTTCGCATGTACGTAATCAGCCCGCTTTCATAAAGGGACTGCGCGATTCCCATCGTGCGCGCCGGCGCAAAACCGAGCGAACCGGAGGCCGACTGCTGCAAAGTTGACGTGATAAACGGCGGCTTTGCGCGGCGGGTTACTTCTTTCGTGAAAACATCGGTGACTTTCAGCGCGCTGCGGTTCAGTTCGTTTTGGATCGCTTCGAGCTGCTCTTTTGTTTTCACCGCGCCCGGCAGCAGTTTGCGGTCTTTAATACCGACCGATTCGCCGTTGATACGCGCCAGTTTCACGGTAAACGGATCGAGCGGAGTTTCCTGTTTACGGACTTCAGCGCCGACGGTGAAATAGGTTTCGGGTTTAAAGTTTTCAATTTCGGTTTCGCGTTCCACCACCAAACGCAGCGCTACCGTCTGCACCCGACCGACACTCTGCGCGCCGCGGATCTGTTTGCGTACCACCGGACTGCCCTGAAACCCGACGAGCCGATCCAGAACACGCCGCGCCTGCTGCGCATTCACCCGATCCATATTGATTTTTTCCGGCTGTTCAAATGCCGCCAGAATCGCCGGCTTCGTGATTTCATTATAGGTGACCCGGTAAAAATTCTCCTCCTTCACCGTCTTTTTCAGCGCTTCAAAAAGATGCCACGCAATCGCCTCCCCTTCGCGGTCCGGGTCGGGCGCAAGATAAACGCTTTCGCACTTCTTCGCGGCGTCCTTCAGCTCCTTGAGCACCTTTTTTCCGCGGGTGGTACTGACATATTCCGGTTCGAACCCTTTTTCAACATCCACCCCCAGTTTCTTCTGCGGCAGATCGCGCACATGCCCGACCGACGCCATTACGGTGTAATCCTTGCCCAGAAACTGGTTGATCTTCTTCGCCTTCGCCGGCGACTCCACAATCACTAAATTTTTGCTCATTTTCCATCCTTCTATTCAACCCACGAAATACACCGAAAACACGGAACACTTTCGCTCGGTGTTTTCGGTGTATTCCGTGGTTAACTCATAAATCCGGTTCGTAAATCTTCCGCCAATTCAACGACACGGCCCGGCAGCGTTTTGATAACCCGCTTCATTTCGAGCCCGAGCAGCAGCCCGCTCAATTCATGGCTGGCTATACCGAGATCGCGCGCCAGCGAATCGATATCCCGCGGCTCCTGCCACAACGCTTTAACGATGTCCGTTTCCTGCTCATTCATCGGGACGTCGGGGCGGGCGGCAGTCTGGGCCGGAGGCCGTTCCAGTTCACCCTCCGGAATCACGAACTGGAACTCCTCCAGAATATCGTCAATTGAATCGACCAGTTTCGCGCCGTTTTTAATCAGCTGATGCGGGCCTTTCGCGCCGGGCGTATCAATCCGCCCCGGCAGCGCAAACACCGTCCGCCCCTGCTCCATTGCCGCATCGGCGGTGTGCATCGATCCGCCTTTAATCCCCGACTCGGTCAGCAGAACGCCCCGACTGAGGCCGGCAATAATCCGGTTGCGATAAGGAAACGTCATCCGGTCGGCCTGCCGCCCCATCGGGTATTCCGAGATCACGGCGCCCTGTTTGGCGATTTCGTCGGCCAGCCCCTTATTTTCCGGCGGATAGAGGCAATCCAACGCACCGCCCAAAACGGCGATCGTTCGTCCGCCCGATTTTAAAGCACCGCGGTGCGCCGCCGTATCCGTCCCCCGCGCCAGCCCGCTGATCACTGTGAAACCAACCTGCCCCAATTGATAGGCCAGCCGGTCGGCGGCATTCAACCCGTACTGCGACGTTGAGCGCGACCCAACGATTCCAATCGCCTTTTCATCCTCCGGCAAAAAACGCCCCTTTATATAAAGGGAAAGCGGCGGATCGTGAATGGCCTTTAATGCGGGCGGATATTCCTCGTCGAACGGGGTGATAATCCGTGCGCCGAAATCAGCCGCTTTTTCAATTTCAAAATCCAGGTCGATGCCATCGCGCTGAACGACGATTTTAAGCGCCAGTTTTTCGCCGACGCCTTTGGCCTCCATTAAATCTTCGCGGTCCGCTTCGAGTATTTTTTTCGGCGAACCCAGCGTATCGATCAGTCTGCGGACACTCACCGGCCCCAGCCCTTCGATCATGTTTAACAGAATATATGCGTCGCGATCGTTCATTTTCCAAACCACGAATCATCCGAATCAGCACGAAAGCAATTCGTGAATATTCGTGCCATTCGTGGTTACAGTTCTTTCCAAAGTTTTTCCATCAGCGCTTCCGGGACGGCATTCCCGAAACTCGATTTCCCGATTTCGGAAACCAGTACAAATTTCGGCATTCCGCCGACCGTCTTTTTATCCACCGAAAGCGCGGCGCGTAAATCGGGCCAGCTGTATTCCGGCGCACGAACCGGCAGTTTCAGATCCGCAAAAATCGTTTCGATCCGCCTGCAATCCGCTTCCGGCAAATCGGCCTGTGCAACCGAGGCGCGCGCCGCAAAAACAGAGCCGATCGCAACCCCCTCGCCGTGAACATATTCACCGTAACCGGCAACCTTTTCCACCGCGTGCCCGACCGTATGCCCGAAATTAAGAATCGCCCGCAATCCGCCTTCACGCTCATCTTCGGCAACCACTGCGGCTTTAATCTCACAACTGCGCCCGACCATTTTGGCCAGCAGCTCTTCATTTTCCAGATTTGCCAGCTCAGCCGAGTTCTGCTCCAGCAGGTCGAAAAAGGGCGCGTCATAAATAATGCCGTATTTCACCACCTCGGCCAGCCCTGCCCGGTATTCGCGCACCGGCAGCGTTTTCAGCGTGTCCAGATCAGCCAGCACCAGTTCCGGCTGGTAAAACGCCCCAACCAGATTTTTCCCCTCCGGCAGATTAATCCCCGTTTTTCCGCCGACCGAACTATCGACCATCGCCAACAATGAAGTCGGAACCTGCACAAACGGAATCCCCCGCAAATAGGAGGCGGCCGCATATCCCGCCAGATCGCCGATCACTCCGCCGCCCAGCGCCACGATAAACGACCTACGATCCAGCCCCGCTTCAATACATTTACTGTATAAAGCGAAAAGCTGCTTCCCGCACTTCGTCTGCTCACCCGGCGGCAGTATCGCGAGATCAACCGCGAAACCGGCCTCTTCCAGCGAATGAAACACCGTTTGGCCGTAAAGCGCGCCGACGTTTTCGTCGGTGATAATTAAACATTTCCCCTTAAGGCCCGCATCGGCGCAAAGCTGCCCGAGCTGCCCCAAAATTCCCGCCCCGATATGAATCTGATAGGAGCGATCGCCAAGATTTACTGGTACGTCGTATAACATAGCTCGGAGTGTGTAGGGGCTCAAACAGGGGCAAGTCAACCTAATTCTTAAAACGTAATTCTCGATACGTGATGCAAAACCTGATCGAAAACACCCGGAATCGAGGAGCTTCGCATCCCGCATCCCGCATCCCGCATCCCGTATCCCGTATCCCGTATCCCGTATCCCGTATCCCGTATCCCGTATCCCGAATTATTTTAATTTAAGCATTGCAACTCCCATTTACCCCCTATATATAAGACCGCATTAGTACAACTTAAATTTCACCAACCAAATCAAGGAGACAAAATGAACGTTGACCAACATTTAAAAGTTGCCAAGTGGCATATCGAACAGGCCCGCCTCCACGCCACCGTCGAAGGCGGTCATAAATGCGGCTGCCCGCTCAACGACGACTACGCCAAAATCATCCAACAGGTCGAATCCGGCAATATCGTCGACGAAGGCCATTAACTCCGAAAACGAAAATGAATCCACAGATTTCACAGCGCGGCGAAGCCGCAAAGTTCGCACTTATAGATTCGGCGACTGAATATCGGGATTAACCACAAAATACACAAAAGGATCAGATGTGTAATTCCAGAGTATTTTGTGATTTCTGTGTATCTTGTGGTTAACCCGATTTTCAATATTAAACTGCCGGAGCAATAGACTGAATATACGCTCTGCGTCTTCGCGCCTTTGCTCGAAACAGTGACAATCAGTTTAATTGCATATAATCTGTGCATATCTGCGGAATCTGTGGATCCCGTTCCCGAATTTGGATTAACCGCCTTTTTCGCAAAACTGGGAAACCACGCCGTTTCCCCTCCTGAAAGTCCGCCCTATAGCGGGCTTTTTTTATTATACCCAACCTCAGCCGCCGAAAACCAAGCCCAATTTAAACGCTCCGTTTCTGGACAGTTTGAATTTTTCCAGCTAAAAAATTCGATGGTTGTCCAA
>QKFE01000167.1 GCA_003252225.1 Kiritimatiellales bacterium
ATGTCAAAAAACAGATGAATGAAATTGAGCAGATGATCGTGGAAGAGTTTTCGCGGGTGCTCGAGGACACGCATCACGATTTAACGTTGGAAGAGGAAGACACTATCAACTTCAAATCGGCCTGCCGGTTAAGCCAGGAGCTGAGCTTTGTCTTTCTCAAAAAGGCGGCAAAGAAAATTCAGAAAGGTGAGTTGATCGGATCGCTGCAGGCGATTTCTTCACTGGGCCCGGTGGCTTTGGGGATTGCGCCGTATCTGACCGCTTTTTCGACGCAGCATAAGGATGAAAAATTTCTGCGCGAAGTGGCTGAGCATTTTCCAAAGTCCGGCGTGTTGAAAAATAAGTCCGGTAAAAAGGCGTGGGTCACCGATACGTTCACCGATGTCAACGGCGTGACCAAAACAATCCGAACTTTGGCCGGTATGGCGAAAGGGGCGGAGAAAGATATCACCGTGATTACCAGCCTGAATGAAGTGCCCGATGCCGATTTTCCGCTGAAAAACTTCAAGCCGGTGGGGTCGTTTCAGATGCCGGAATATGAATCGTTGACCATCAGTTATCCGCCGTTCATGGAGCTGCTGGCCTATTTTGAAGCGGAAGAGTTTGATGAAATCATTATTTCGACTCCGGGCACATTGGGTATATGCGCTTTGGGTGCGGCCAAAATGCTCGGTCTTTCAACAAAGGGCATTTATCACACCGATTTCCCGCGCTTCTTTGCGGATATTACCGAAGATGAAAAACTGGGCGAAGTGGCCTGGCGTTTTATGCGCTGGTTCTATGGCAAAGTGGATCAGATTCTCGTGCCGACCCGGCAGTACAAGCGGCTGCTGATGGATGGCGGTTTTGATGGCGACCATATTGATGTCATGCCGCGGGGCATTAACCGCGAAAAGTTTAATCCCTCGTTTCGGAATCGGACGGTTTGGGAGGCTTACAATCTGAACGGCAGTTTTAAGTTCATTTATGCCGGGCGTATTTCGAAAGAGAAAAACATTGAGGTCATGCTGAAGGCTTTCAGGCAGCTCATTGAAGAGGGGATCGAAGCCGACCTGATTTTGGTGGGCGACGGCCCGAGCCGGGATGACCTGCAAATGAAATACAACGATCCCCAGATTGTTTTCACCGGTTATCTTTACGGCAAAGAATTGGCGGAGATGTATGCCAGCTCCGACATGTTTGTTTTTCCGAGCCTGACCGATACCTTCGGGAATGTGGTGCTGGAGGCGCATGCCTGCGGACTGCCGGCCATCGTTTCCAATGAAGGCGGTCCGCAGGAAATTGTACAGTCGCACGCGTCTGGTTTGGTTGTTGACGCACGGAGTGCATCCGCGTTAGCGGACGCCATGCGAAAAATGGTTCACGATCCGCTCCTTCATCAGCGTTTAAAAGAAAATGCACTGGCCAAGGCGGCTGCAAGTAGTTGGGATGCCGCTTTAGTGAAGCTTTGATCGAAATTGCCGGAGAAATCAGTTCCTGATTTGATTTGTGTCGCGTTATTATTCGAGCATGAAACAAACGATTTTAGAGGCAGTTGTTTCGAAACTGGAAACGGAACTGAACCGGCAGCAGAATGCCAATGTGCAGTCGAATGCCGGGGCGGCGTTCAGTGCCGCAAATGCGGAGAAGCAGAGGGATACAACCGGTTTTGAAGCGGCGCATCTCGCGCGCGGATATGCGCGTCATGCGGCGGAACTGCGCCATCAGATTGATGAACTGAAAGCGATGCCGATTGAAGATTTTACCGGGCAGGAAATCGATATCGGTGCTTTGGTTGAAGTGGAAATGGGAGGCGAATCAGACCTCTATTTTCTGCTCGCCTGCGGAGGCGGTTTGGATGTTTCGGTTGATGGAAACATCGTAACCGTCATTACGCCCGACTCCCCGCTGGGCAAAGCGCTGATGGGAAATATTGAAGCGGGTTTTGTCGAACTGCCTTCCGGTGCAGAAGGCATTATTCTTTCGGTTGAGTAGTGCCTTTAACGTAGACGCGACGCCC
>QKFE01000065.1 GCA_003252225.1 Kiritimatiellales bacterium
GCGGTGGGGCGGATTCTGCGGGTGGAGTAAGTTCATGGATGCTCCGTCTGCAGCCGGGCGCAAAATTCCCTTCCCCCCGCGCCCCCCATCCCTTAACGGTGCAGTGACCTTTTCGCCGCTTGGATACACGGCGTGAAAACATCCGCCGGTTAAAGCGAAAGCGGCGGGGCGCCGGGGGAGGCGGTGTCGAGTATTCCGGCGGCGAGCAGCGTTTCGAGTTCGGAAATAAGCCGGGGTTTATCTTTCGGGAAGCGGCCTTCGAGCGGGAGAATATTGGACGAATGGTTGGCGCGGAATACCGTGCCGTTGAGGTCGAGGTTTTCGATGCAGGTTTTCAGCTCGGCGAGTGCGTCGTATTCAGAAAGCTGTTTAAAATAACCGGCCTTTTCCGCTTCAAAAAGTTCCGTTCCGGGAATTGGAATGACGCGGAGGGCGGAGAGCAGTTTCGGTTGCATTTTGTTGAGCGCCTCGGCGGTTTTTTCGGCGTGCTGTTTTGAGCGGGTTTTTCCGCCGAGTCCGGTCAGAACCATTACAGACATTTTCAGCCCGGCGTTTTGCGCGCGGATTCCGGCCTCAATCATTTCATCGGCGGTTTCGCGTTTTTTGACGTTCCGGAGGGTTTCATCGTCGCCGCTTTCAAGGCCCATATAAAGGGTGTTGAGTTTGAGCCTGCTGAGGGTCGCCAGTTCGGCGTCGGTTTTTTGGAGGATCGAGTGCCCGTTTGCATACATATTCACCCGCGCAAGGCGGGGGAAGCGGTCGTTCAGCATACCGAGCAGGTCGAGCAGCCGGTCGAACGGATACGCCATCACATCGCCGTCGGCCAGAAAAATGCGCCGGGCGGAGGGGTATTCCTTCCGGGCATGCGCCACGGCGTGTTCCATTTCCTCCAGTGAGCGGAACCGGCAGTTCACCTCTTTATACATGCCGCAAAAGGTACAGCGGTTCCACGGGCATCCCTCCTGAATCCGGATGATCAGGCTGTAGGCTTCGGCGGGCGGGCGGAATAGAGGCATTTTTGATTGCTGATTTCGGATTGCTGATTGGTTAAGGGGAAAGGGGCGCGGGGAAAACCTACAGCTCCAAGTAGGTGATGGCCGATGTTCTGGGCCGCGCGGCGGGATACGCCGGGTTTTCGCCGAAAAAGTGCATCGGGCTGTTTGTGGTCGATCCGCCGCGAATCGCCGTCTTATGCGAAGGCCGCGCGACGGCCGCCGTAGCTCCGGCGGCGCCGAGCAGAATGAGGAATGTGCGTCTGTTAAAATCGATTTTCATACTGTTTACCAAAGACCGCACATCGTAGCGTCTGTTCAAAACCGAGGGAATGCTTTTTTTATTGGAACCACGGAATACACCGAATACACGGAAAAGCGGAGAAATGGACTCGCTTCCGTGTATTCGGTGTATTCCGTGGTAAAATTTTGCTCCGTGTTTCGGTGCATGAATGGTCTGGAAAATAGGCTTTATCTTTCGCGGCCTTTGGAAATAATGTCCGGAAACCATTAGGAATTTGAATGCGGCAGACCCGTTTATCCATTTTAGTTTGTTTATCGCTGTTGTTCGCCCTGAAAGCCGCTGCGCAGGAATCGGTTCCCAAACCGGAAAGCGAGCGGTTCCCGAAAATCCGGGCTTCGCTGGACGACGGTTTTTTTGTTTTGGCAGAACAGCAGGCGCGCGGCGTTTTGCGCGCGGAGCCGAAAGAGAAGGCGGAGCGCGAAGCGGCGTTATTGCTCACCCACGCGCTGTGGGGGCAGAAGCGCTATTCGGAAATGCTGGATTTGCTGAGCGAATATAACGGCGAACCGCCTTTTGTCTATTGGCGGGCCCGTGCGCATTTTGAGCTGAAGCAGTACGATCAGGCATTGAAAATTCTCGAAGACGGCGCGGCAGAAATGGCGGAAAGCGTGTATGCGCCGTCGGCGCTCCGGCTGAAAGCCTATATGCTGAAAACAACCGGTGAATTCGAAAAAGCCGAAGCGGCCTATCAGCAGTTTGCAAAGGATTACCCGGAACACGAAGACGCCCTTTTTAATCAGTTTGATCTGGCGGAAATTCTGGTTTTACAGAAGCGGATTCCCGAGGCGATCGCGGCGTTTGAAGCGTTGGTTGAAAATAAAGATCCGGCGGTGTCGCAGCGGGCGATGCTGAAGCTGGGACACCTCCTTTATACACAGGGGGCGGAAGAAAATTTTGAACAGGCGCGGGCTATTCTAACTTCACTGGCCGTGGATGAAAACGCCCGGCTGGCGTACCGGATCGATGCGTTTGTCGATTTGGCGGCACTGGAGGAAAAAGCCGGTAAAATGAAGGACGCCGAAACGGCTTTACGGAAAGCGGCCCTGCTTTCCCCGGATGCCCGCCAGCGGGTTCCGCTGAAACTGGCGCTTGCCCGGATGCTTCTGCGGGAAAGCAATACCGCCGCCGCATTAAAAACGCTGGAGGAGTGCCGGACGGAGGCGCCGAATGCAAAGGTTGCGGCGGAACTCCAGCTGGAAAAAGCGGGGGCACTGCTGCAGGCGGGGGATTTTGTCAGTGCGGATGCGGCGTATCAGGTTTATTTGGATGTTGCGGACGATCAGGCCGGTTTGGCCCGGGCGTATCTGGGTAAAGGGCTGGCCCTTTGGGAACTGGGCCGTTTTGCTGAATCGGCCGCCGCACTGGATAAGGCGGTGAAGGAGCTGAAAGACCCGGATGAGCGGGCGGATGCGCTGTTTAAGGCGGGCGATGCTTACTATCGGGCCGATAAATTTGAAGATGCGGAAAAGCGCTACCGGCTGTTTGTGACCGATTTCCCGAAACATAAAAATGCGCCGAATGCGCTCTATCAGCTGGGGCTTTCGCTGGCTCCGCCGGTGAAAATGGACGCGGGGCTGGTGTCGGAAGAACAGATGTCGGAAGCGCTGGCGACATACAGCACCATTGAAAAGGATTTCCCGGCGGATCCGTTTGCGGAAAAGGCATCGCTGCAGTCGGCTGAAATTCTGCTGGCTTCCCGCCGCTGGCAGGCGGCGCTGGATAAATATACGCAGATCAGCCGAATCTACACCAACAGCCCGGCCGTTGCGTTCAGCGACCATCGGCGCGGCCGGGTGCTGTGGGATCTGGGCCGTTATGCGGAATCGCAGCGGGCTTTTGAAAAGGTGATGGAAGAGCACCCCGAAAGCGAATATCTCCCGCAGGCGTCGTATATGCGCGGGTTCTGCCTTTATGTGCAGGGGCAGGTCGATGAAGCGGTGAAAACCTGTAAAGGGTTTATTGATAAATACCCGGATTCGGAGTGGCGTCCGGAGGTGATGTTCTGGCTGGCGGAGCGCTATTTTAACGAGGGGAATTATCCGGAATCCGAGCCGATGTTTCTGCGGATCGCCGAGGAGTATAAAGGGCATAAGCTGGCTCCGCGCGCGCTGTACTGGGCGGGCCGCGCGGCGGCGGCGCAGTCCAATTATGTGAAGGCGGTGGAGCGCTATTCGGAGGTGGCGAAAAATTATCCGGAAAGCGACGTGCTCCCGCAGACCCGCTTTGCGCAGGGCGACGCCCTCTCGGAACTCGGCGAGTTTTCCCGCGCAATTCTGGCGTTTGAAGAGATTATTAAAAAATATCCTGAAAGCCATCTGGTCAACGGCGCATGGGGGCGTAAAGGCGACTGCCAGTTTTCGCTGGGGGTGGACGAGCCGGCGCGCTACACGGAGGCGATGCACTCCTATCAGGCGATTCTCGACCGGCCGGCAACGGATAAATCGGTTGATAAAACCCTGCGTTTGCAGGTGGAATATAAAGTGGGCCGCTGCTTTGAAAAAATGAATACGCCGGAGAGTGCCTTTAACCGTTATATGAATGTGGTGCAGTCCTATTTTTATCTGGATGCCGATGAAAAAAACTCGCCGTACAGCGCGATGTGGTTTACCCGCGCGGCATTCGGCGCAGGGGCTTTAAAGGAAAAAGAGAAAGCCTGGAAAGAGGCCGTCAGCGTGTACGAACAGGTTCAGAAAGCGGAAGTTCCGTCCGCGGCCGAAGCGGTTAAACGGATTGAAAAAATTAAGAAAGAAAACTGGCTGCTGTTTCAGGTGGCCGAGGAGAAGGCAAATGTGGGAACTGATGGTTAAAGGCGGCTGGATCATGTGGCCGATCCTTGCGTGCAGTATCGGGGCTTGCGTCCTTTTTCTGGAGCGCGTTTTTCACCTGCACCGCGCGCAGATTAAGCAGGAGGATTTTCTGAGCGGTATTTATACGATCGTCAACCGCGGCAATACGGCGGAAGCGGTTTCGATCTGCGACCAGACGCCCGGGCCGGTGGCGCATATGGTTCGTACCGGCCTGCTGCACGCCGATGAGCCGCCGAAAGCGCTGAAGGAAACCATCGCCAAAGCCGGACTGTCAGAGATTCCCCGTCTGGAGAAAAATCTCGGCGGATTGCTGACGATTGCGCAGATTGCCCCGATGCTGGGTCTGCTGGGAACCGTGATCGGACTGGTTCGCGTTTTTATGGCGATGGAACAGAATGCGCCGATTGCCGAGATCGGCGATCTTTCCGCCGGTATCTGGCAGGCCCTCGCCACCACCGCCGCCGGTCTGTGTGTTTCGATTCCCGCATTTGCCGGATATAACTTCCTGTTGAGCCGGGTGGAACGGATTACACTGAATATGGAATTTGCGGCCGAAGAGCTTTACCGCTATCTGGTGTACGACCGGGCTTTGGAAGGGGACGAGGTCGATGAAACCCTTTGATCCGCACCGCAACTCGCAATACCTGCGCTACTTCAAGCCCACGCGCAAACCGGCCGGTGTTTTCTCCATCAGCATCGCGTTCAGCGATACGGCGCTGCTGGCTTTGGCTTTTTTTCTTTCGGTCTCTCCGTTTGTCATGCAGCCGGGCATTAATATTGAACTGCCGGGTTCGCCCTATTCCGGCGGCGCCCGCTTCCAGTCCCTCGTTTTATCGATCACGCGCGGCGGTTGGTATTATTTCAACGATGAACGGCTCACTGCCGAACGGTTGCCCGCAGCGCTGAAAAAGACGGCATCTCTGCATCCGGAACTGCCGCTGATTATTGAAGCGGACGAGCGGGTTTCGCACGGCGAAGTCGTTACCGCCTGGAACGCCGCGCTCGAAGCCGGTATTAAAGAGGTCTCCATCGCCACCCGGATTTCCGCGATTTCCGAGGAGGTCGGGAAATGATTCAGCCCCGGGCCAGGGGTATTTACTGGGCGGTCGGCATTGCGGTTTTGATGCATATTCTGCTCTTTATCGCCATGCGGCCCAAACCCGCCGCGGCGACCGTCCGGTCGATATTTGAGCCGCCGAATACAGGCTATCTGGCGCAGAAATCAGGCGGAAAAATGAACGGCGATGCGGTTCGTACCATGTGGTCCCCTGTGCTTTTTTCCCTTCCGTCCGATGAAATGGGGTTTAGCCGGGAACTCGCTTTTCAGGATGTGAAAACGCCGCTTCATCTGGATAATCCCACTGAATACGAACACTTTCTCAACGTGAATCCGGCGGATAAAAATGCAGCCCGGAAACTGGCTTCACAGGAGCTGATGCTGACCGCTGGGATTCCGGACAGCCCCCGGCTTCCCTTCCGGAATTCCGAGCCTTCGGTTCCTGTTCCAGCGGAAAAACGGGTGCATTTATCATCCAATCTGAAACAGCGGCTGCCCGAAACCATCGTGTTGCCCGAAGAGCTGAACCGGCCGACGGAAAAACCGTGGGAAGTCAGCGCCTCAATCACTGTCACCGATTTAGGCCGCGTTGAACACGTTCTGCTTAAACAGCCGCTGGAATCCGTTCCGCTGAACCGCGCGGTTTTAAAACTGCTCTATGGCCTACAGTTTAAATCCGGGGAACCCGTGGAAGGACACATCGACATTTTTTCAGCCGGGAAAGTGCCGGAAAACGGAGAGCTGAAATGATCCCTATGAGTTTCAGCGCAATACTGGTCTGTTTTGTCAGCGTTCCTTTGGTACTTATTGCGGCACTGGCCTTTTTCTATAATTTCCGCTCCATGCACCGCCCGATCCGGGAAAAGGAAAATATTTACGAGTGCACCGAATGCGGCCACGTTTACGCCTTCGCCCGCAGCCGCCCGATGGACCGCTGCCCGAAATGCGGCCACCTCAACGAAGCCGTACGGACCTAACCGCTGTTTTCTCGGAACGGCTGAAGGCGGCCTTTGTGAAAAGGGCTGTGAAAAATGTGACGCATAACAGAACCGGGTCTGTTTTCTGTTTTTACCCCCTTTGCCGCCTGACTGATTTATGCGGAAAAACCCGCTGAATACAGGCGCATTCCGCTGTTTTTGAATCACCTTATTCTTTTAGTAAATGTTCCCAAAACAATTGGGAATCCGCATCCGTGCCCAATCCTTTGGTCAGCTACCTGTTTTGCTGAATCTGTGCGCAAATAGAGATGTTAACTGTCCCGTCTCTTTGTCGCAGTTCGGTGCGCAGCGGGGAGTGATCAACCATAAGGAGATATGATGAAAAAAAGGATACTTTTTGCGGGGCTTGCCGTGTGCACGGCCGCGCTCCAGTCTTCGGCCCAGACGGTGGTCTGGCAGGAAGATTTTGAAAGCACTACAAATGGTGCAACATCGGGAAATAATCAGACGCTGTACAATACCGTGGTTCAGACGGCGAACACGGCGTCAAGCATCGTAACCACTCCTCCGGCGGAATTTACGCTGGCATCAGGCACCAACTGCATTCTGCTGTCCACCGGAGCCAATGCATATACGTCGGTTCGGCCCTCTTCCATAATCGGCGGCTTTACAGCCAACGCAGCCGATTCGTACGCTTTTTCGTTCGATATCTACATTCCCTCAGCTCTGGCGAAAGCGGTAGGCGATGTTAACCCGCGCCTTGAAGCAAGCGGTACGGCAGGGAACGGGATAACACTTGATTCGGCAACCCAAACCGGCCCCGGGCAGTTCCATATCGAATACACGGGTTCCTGTGCCGACATTATCAACGGAAATCCGCCGGCCAATACGATCTATCCGTTCATCGGAATCGACCAAAACAGTGTTGTTGTCAGCAACTATATGTATATGGACAACATTCACTTTGCCATCATTCCTTATGTCCCGCCGGTGACCGTTGTGACGGGTGATTTTATTGATACCGGATTCATCGCGGCAGAAGGATATTCCGACGGTGATCTGGCCGGGCAGACCAACTGGGTTCAGGTTTCGGGAAGCGCACCGTATGCATTCAGTGTAATTAATTCCGCAAGCACCGGCGAAGCGGATACGGCAACGGCCGGAAATCACAGCACCAATACCGGCAATGCAGTTTACTGGTCTGATGCCACCTATAATAATCCCGCGGATGCCTGGGAAGGTTATGTCGATTTCAAGCTGACTACCTATGAGACCGCAGGAACAAATGTTGCGCTGCTTAATAATCAGGATGTCCTCGTTTTCGGGATCGCTTCTGAAACCACCAATGCATTGCGTCTCAACACTATCGACTCGCAAGCTTTGATGAGCGTAAAAGTGCGGGCTAATGGAAAACTGGCGGCTCAATTTGCTGATGAAAACAACGACCAGAACGATACCCGTCTTGCCGTTCTGTTGCCCGGTACAGAATCCGGATGGGATCCGTTAAACGGGGATTATGAAACCGATACGATTCGCTACAGCTGGAAAATCCGAAAGACGACAGAGTTTGGAACCTATCAGGCAACCGCTTCGTTCTCTA
>QKFE01000083.1 GCA_003252225.1 Kiritimatiellales bacterium
ACCTGCACCCCGAGCTGCTCGCCGACCGCTTTTTCGCCGCCCAGCAACTCAACCACTTTAATCGGCACCGCCAAACACATAAAAAACTCCCGAAAACCTGCCGGAGTTTAGCGGGCGGCCAACCCTATTGCAAACCGGCAAATGCGAGGTTTTCTCCGGGAAATGCGGTCCGCCGGTATTTATGACTTAAATCATCGCATTTTAAGGATTGAGGGGTTTACATCCCCGTCCCCCGTGTTAGTATCCGCGCATTTTGAGGATCATTATGAACTGGAAAAGCATCAGCGAGCGCATACTCGAAGGCGGAAAAATCACTGAAACCGAAGCACTGGCCGTATTGGAATCACCGGAAAACGACCTGCTCGAAATCGTGCAGGCCGCCTTTCGTATCCGGCAAAACTATTTCGGGCGAACCGTCGCCATCCACCTGCTGCAAAACGTGAAAAGCGGGAAATGCCCCGAAGACTGTACCTTCTGCTCCCAGTCCACCCGGGCGATCAACGATGTCAAACGCTACGATATGCAGCCGGTTAACGTGATTATGGAAGGCGCAGATGCCGCCGTTGCGCGCAATGCCAAGCGCTACTGCATGGTTTCAAGCACCCGCTCCCCGAATCCGAACGAACTCGCAACCGTCTGCGAAGCCACCGTTAAAATTAAGGCGAAATACCCGCACCTCGAAATCTGCTCCTCCCTCGGACTGCTGACCGAAGAAAAAGCGCTTAAATTGAAGGTGGCCGGCGTAAACCGCTTCAACCACAACCTCGAAACTTCGCGGAATTTTTTCCCGAACGTCGTCACCACCCACGATTTTGAAGAACGGATCAATACCGCCCGCATCGCCAAAAAAGTCGGACTCGATCTTTGCTGCGGCGGACTCTACGGAATGGGCGAAAGCCTGAAAGACCGTGTTGACCTCGCCTTTGCGCTGGCCGATTTGGACGTCGATTCCATTCCCGTCAATTTTCTCGATCCGCGCCCCGGAACTCCGTTTTACGGAAAACCCAACCCGATGACTCCGAACAGCGCCCTGCTCGCCCTCTGCATGATGCGCTTCGTTAACCCGACCTCCGAGCTCCGTGTCGCCGGCGGACGCGAAAAAACCCTGCGCGGCCTGCAGTCGCTCGCTTTTTACCCCGCCAACTCGATCTTCACCGCCGGTTATTTAACCACCGGCGGTCAAAGCTATGAAGAAGACAAACAGCTGATCGAAGATGCCGGGTTTGAAATTGAAATCGCCGGTGAAAAAAATACCGCCTGAATTTTCGAATCCAGCTTTCGAGCCTCTTCGAAAATTACTATTCCCACTGGTATTTCCCGCTGAGGGAATCGGGCAGCCAGACATCGCGCGAAAACTTATTTCCGCTGGACGTGGTCATGGTTAAGCGCACGCAGACCCCTTCAACATCATCTTCGCTCTGTTTGTTATAGGAAGTTAACGTAGTCAGATTTCCGCGGCTGTCATAACTGCTCTCGTATTGCTCTTTATAATAACGGTATGGCTTCACGGTTTTGGTGGTCAGCTGATGGCTTCCGGTCGGCATTAAAGAAATCCCCGACTCGCTGCCTTTGGTTACTGTTGCTTTTTTCGACTCATCGTTTTGCATGTATATACAATACGCCGTATCGAACTGGATCTGCTGGCCGGTCTGGTTGGTTATTTTTACATCGAAATAACAGGGCGGCTTCGCCCGTTTGATTTCGCTATCTGCGTCGGCACTGCTTTTCCGCTTTGTAATCGCAACCCGGAATTTTGAGTTCGACATGAACCCCTGCGCAGAATCCCACTCGCGGATATATTCCTGATCCGTATCGCACAGCGCGGTGACCGGAATGGTGAAAACTTTTCTATTATCGCGCTCAATCGTGACTTTTTGACTGCGCGGCTCGTACCGCATAATCCGCCCGGTGATCGTTTTCCCGTCGGAACTGGTAAATTCCCGGAACTCATCCGCGGCAAAAACAGAAGAAAGAAGGCCGAACAGCCCGATCA